>JANMEV010000169.1:0-3877 GCA_031377305.1 Planctomycetota bacterium
ATCGAATTGGCGCCCGTGCCTGGTCGGCCGATGTTTCCGGTCATCAATGCCAGATTGATAATCGCCTGTGCCGTACGGACGCCTTCGTAACTCTGGTTGACTCCCATGGTCCACCAGAATGAAACCCGTCGACCCTTGTGAATCAACTCCGCCAGTCGGTTCAGGATATCTGGCGCAACGTCAGCCTGTTCAGCGACGACTTCGGCTGTAAACTTCTGCACGAAGGTGGCGAACTGATCGCAGTTGTCGCAATGGCGATCGATGAAGTCGCGATCAATCCAGCTGTTTTTGATCAGCACGTTAGCAAGCCCGTAAAGCAGAACGAGGTCTCCCTTCGGCTTCAGTGGAATGTGCAACGTCGCTTGTGCGGCTGTTTCGGTCAGTCGCGGGTCGATGACGATGATCTCAGGGTTGTGCCGATTGCGAGTGACTCGTTCCCAGAGGATCGGATGCGCAATGCACGGATTTGCACCGACGAAGATCAGCACATCGGATTCTTCAAAGTCTGCATATGTAAACGGAGGAGCATCGAAGCCGAATGATTCTTTGTACGCGACAACAGAAGTCGCCATGCATTGGCGAGTGTTACCGTCACCATGAATCATTCCCATGCCGAACTTGGCCAGTGATCCCAGCAACGCCATCTCTTCGGTTGGAATTTGTCCCGTGCTGATGAATGCGACCGATTCTTTGCCGTATTTCGCCTGAACCTTTTTGAAGCGGTCGCTGAATGCAGCCAACGCATGCTGCCAGGAAACTGGTTGCAACGATTCACTACGGTGGCTCCGCAGTAATGGTACAGTCGCCCGATCGGAGGCATCCAGAGCATCCAGCGCCTGCCAGCCCTTGGGGCAAGCCATTCCAAGATTCACTGGATAGTTCGTGGTGGGGCTGAGCGAAACGGCTTCCCCATTCTGCATGTGAACATTGAGATTGCAGCCGGTTGAGCAATATCCGCACACAGACTTCACGACGGCGTCCGCAACATGGGCGTCGACTCGGCCCGGCAACCCAAAGGCTGATGGATTGAGCAGCAATTCACGAGTCAGCGGACCGCTCGGATCATGTAGTAGTCGCAGCAGCTTTCCTGGAATCGATGTTGCGGGAATGCTCACGCTTTCACAACTCCCGGCATTCGCAAAGGCACGACGGCTCGAAAGAACAAGTATCGTTCCGTAACTTCAGCCATCAGCCCAGCGATGATTGCCGCTGCCGTCATAACGATGGAAGCAGACGTCATTGGCCAGAACACAATCATGCCACTGAGCAAGACGAACATACCGACGCTGGTGACTTGCAGCCGAACACAGTTCCTCAACTGGACTCCGCGAAGCTGCGAGTCATTCGAATGCCCGGCCAGCGACTGCTTCAGAAGCCACAACTTGACGAGTCCACTTACGATCGCGACGCCAGCCAGTTCCCGCATCAGGAGACCCTGCAGATTCGCCGACGTGAACTGCATCGCCAGCAACGCGACAAGGGAACTTACGCCGAACGCCGTTGCCATAAACATCGGCGCTGATCGGTAGGCCTTCCAGAACGGCCGACGAGTCACGTGATAAATCATTGCCGACGCGGCCACTCCGGCGATTCCGCACACAACGGCCGCGGCAAGACAAGCAGCCATCCATGAAGAGTCTGCAAACGACAGCCATGCCGATCCCCAGCAGAGAGGGATGAACGCTCCAAAGGCCACGATTTCCCGGCTGAGCCACGAATGCCGAATCCCCAGAATAGCTCGATAGGCAAATTGAGGTCGTCCCAGATGCAGCGTGCTGCTGATGGCGGCAATCGTGGCCAGTCCCGCAGCGATCACCAGCAACGTAGTTACTGCAGTGTCCGATAGTCCAACATTTCTCAACAACAGCATCAGCGTCGCGAGTCCTGCTGCAACCTGACTGAACACCAGCAGAATCACCAGCGGCCAGTGCGCATGTTCCAATGCGTGAGTCGCATAATTCCCCGCTCGAAGATCTTGACTATTCGATGCTTTGCCGACAAATCGAGTTGTCGGCAGAGTGATTCGTGGATCAGGTGAGTCCGGAAGAAACGTCGTCGAAACAGCAGCGGACCGGGCGGAGGCGATGTCAATCGTGCGGATACTGATGGCCTGGTGTGGACAGGCCTGAACGCAGGCCGGTGCTTCGCCGGCCGAGAGTCGCTGACTGCACATGTCGCACTTGCGAACGATGCCCTTCGCCGCGTGGTACTTGGGGACCTCATACGGACATGCCAATGTGCAGTATTGGCAGCCGAAACACTGATCGTCCAAATGTCGCACGATTCCTGTGACAGGATCTTTTTCATACGCATTGACAGGACAGGCATTTAAGCACCCAGGATCAATGCAGTGGTGGCAGGCCGTTGTCACATGCTGAAACGCGCTCGCGTGTTCAGTGTTACTCAGCAGCAGACCGACGTCGCGAAAGGATTCTCCTTCGTCCAGACCGTTGAGCGAATGACAGGCCACGACGCAGGCTTTGCATCCGGAGCACTGATCGAGATCCACTTCGAAGGCCAGTTGTTGACCTTCGGTGGGCATCGTCGCCGGCAGCAGGTTGCGATAGTGTTTCGCCTGAGCCGATTCCGTGTGAGTCTGATGCCATTCTGAAAACTGCTCGACGGCCGATAGGTTTGACTGTTCCTTCAGCAACTGCGAAATCAAATCACCCGGATGCAACGCCGGCGCTGATCGAGATGGTGATGATGGCTCATGAAATTGTGGAAGGGTGATGGTCATTATTCAGGAGTGATGTGTTCTTAAACGATGAATTCACAGGTTGTGAGCCGCAAGGCGCTAGCCGCGGGTGTTTTTCACTTGTTTTTCTGACATTTACCCGCGGCCAGCGCCTTGCGGCTGATGCACAGTTCACATCGTCGACTCCTGCAGTACGCGGGTTTCACAGGACGTTGCCAGCTTGCAGCCGATCTCGGTCGCAAGCAGTTGATCCAGCAGATGCGCCGACGGAAGTTCAAGCAGAACTCGGTCGCCTTGCACTTTCACCGGGAACGTGCGGATTGAGTACTCCTCGCCCTGCAGCGAACCGCCCGTCTGCAGCGAAAACGTTTTCTTATGCATCGGGCAGGCGACCTTGGGAGTCCCCTGAGCATCTCCCAGCATCCCGCGAGACAGCACAAACGCCTTGCGATGAGGACACATATTCTGTGAGGCGTACCATTCGCCGCGACTTGTGAAATTGAAGACTGCGATTTGCACCTTGCCACGCTGGATGGTCGCTCCTCCGTCGATCGGAAAGTCGCCCACTGAGCCCACATCGACCCATGTCGGCGGTTCCGATTCAGCGACGTTTGCGGCTTCCACATGCGATTGTTTTTGAACCATCTCCTGAAACTGGCCCAGCGAGACAAACTCACCCGGCCAATCCGCAGGATGTTGCTGACTGCGTTCGGAAACAACTTCGATGCACGATTCTGTCGCATCGGTGTTCATGAACTGACGAAACCATCGCACCTTCTCCGGATCCTGAACGGTCGTTTTCCATTCGCATTGGTACGTATCCACCAGATGCTGCATCATCTCTTCCAGCTCAGACGCAATGCCGAGCTTGTCGTGGACAACGACATCGCGGATGTGATCGATGCCGCCTTCGAGCTTTTCGCACCAGACAGACGTTCGAGTCAATCGCTCGGCCGACATGATGTAGTAAATGAAGAAGCGGTCGATGTACCTTATCGCGGTCTCTTCATCGATGTCGGCCGCCAGCAACTCCGCGTGACGAGGCTTGGTTCCGCCGTTGCCGCAGACATAGAGGTTGTAGCCCTTCTCCGTCGCGACCAGTCCGACGTCTTTGCCCTGCGCTTCGGCACATTCCCGCACGCAACCCGAGACCGCCATCTTGACCTTATGGGGTGAACG
>JANMEV010000199.1:0-12661 GCA_031377305.1 Planctomycetota bacterium
CCATGGGTTTTGAGCAAGCTGCTTCATTCCGAGGCTGATGCGTTTCTTTTCTGCATCCAGCTTCAGAATCTTGACGTCAACTTCCTGCCCTTCGGCAAGAACGTCTTTTGGATGGTTGATGCGAGACCAACTGATTTCACCAATGTGCAGGAACCCGTCGACAGGGCCGATGTTGACGAAGGCACCGTAGTCCTTCAAAGTCTTGACCGTTCCCTTGAAGTCCTGCCCGACTTCGACGCCAGCCCAGAATTCGCCTTCGCCCTCAGAGCGTTCGGCCTGAAGAAGTGCTCGGCGGCTAACGACCAGGTTTCGCTTCTTCGCGTTGACTTCTGTGACCTGAACTGACAGCTTCTGGCCGAGATAAACATCGAGATTTCCTGCGAATCCCAGTTCCACCTGGCTGGCAGGCAGGAACGCTCGCAGGCTGCTGACGGTGACCTGCAGCCCGCCTTTGTTGACTGCGGTGACCAGGCAATCGACAACTTGTCCGACAGCAAGAGAATCCCAGTTGCCCGCGGCACGGTGTCGAGCACGTGGGATGCGGCCCTTGATAATGCCATCCGTCGCAGCGTTATCGATGATGACATCCAACTGATCGCCGACCGCTGGCACTTTTCCCTCAGCGAACTGAGTGACAGACACAACCACGTTATCGCGGAGGCCGGCATCAAGGAAGATATCGCCGCCGTGAATGGCCTGAACGGTTCCCTTCACTTTGGAACCGAGACTAATATCTTTGGACGGCTCGCTGCCAGGAGCTGTTTCTTCAACTTCGGCTGACAGCATTGGTGGCGTGCTGGTGTCGCCTGACATCGCTGCCGCAATCTCGGCTTCCAGAGAGGAATCCAGATCATCCACACCAGGGATCTCAATGCTTCCCCGAGGCGACTGCTTGGGAGCTGACGTTTCTGTCTGAGTAATTTGCACGTCGGCGGCGTTTGTCATCTTTCCGCGGGCTCGGGCAGCGGCGGACATTGCTTCATCAATGGCTGCCGCCTGAGCATTGCCAATCGGATCGGCAGAAACTGCTGGTTCCAGAGGTACGGTTGCTTCAGGCGTCGATGCAATTTCTGCGAGGGGCACTGAGGCAATCGGCTGCTCGTTGACCTCTGCAGTGGTGGTCACCGGAGCAGTTTCAGGAGCAGCGTTTGGGGTTGGGGACTCTGGTTGTACTGGATCCGTTGTCATCTCATCTGGTCCTGTCAGAGCCGACGTTGTTGAAAGAAATTTGAACAGCAACAAGCAAAATCCAAGGGGTCCGTCTGACTTCGAACATCCTGGAGTCGGCGAGAGGATATCCAAACGAATGCGGCTTCGCCAAGCGTACAGAGCATTCCCGCACAGTTTTCATCGGGTCTTTACAAAACTCGTCGGCCGGCGATTCGTCTGGTTGGGGTGCTAAAAACTGCGATTGACCCACATTTTTATCATGGCGACAATCAGATTCGGTGCTGGTCCAGTTCACTGCGAAGGATTCGCCATGAACTGCAGCGGAAAGCATGCAAGCCGTGTTCTTCCGCGTTTTATAAGCTCAAATGTGAATTTGTCTGGCATGGATGTCAGCTCAATAAGTCTGCGAGAGACGCTTGGACGAGTCAGCTTTGTTGGGGCTGGCGACGTAACCGCGTCACGGTTTTGCTGCGACAGCCGCAAAGTTTTTCCTGGTGACGTGTTTGTCGCGGTCTCGGGCCCAAATCTGGATGGTCACCGCTTTGTCGACACGGCCGTCGCCGCCGGAGCTGCTGCGGTAATCGTGGAACGGCCCAATCCTCGCATCAATGTGCCTCAGTGTGTCGTGGCGGATTCTCGAGCCGCTTTTGCTCACGTCTGCATGGCGCAGTATGGTCAGCCGGAGAAATCTCTCACCGTTGCGGGAATCACCGGAACGAATGGTAAGACGACCTCGACGTGGCTTCTGAGGTCCATTCTGGAAACGGCCAGCAAGCAAACGGGCCTGCTGGGGACGATTGAATACAGCAACGGACGAGTGAAATCAGATGCGACGCTGACAACACCTGAGCCGACTCAGGTGGCGATGTACTTTTCCCAGATGGTCGCCGAACAAACATCTCATTGCGTGATGGAAATCAGCAGCCACGCGCTTGATCAACGACGCTGCGCTGCCGTGCCATTGAGCGTCGCGGCGATCACGAATATTACTCAGGATCATTTCGACTATCACGGAGACTCCCAGCGCTATCGCACGGCGAAGTCGCTGATTGCGAACCTGCTTCTTCCCGGCGCGCCGCTGTTGGTGGGGATCGACGATCTGGGTTGCCGGATCGTTCTTGATCAACTGCCATCGGCGACTCGAACGCTCACGTTTGGATTCGATTCCACGGCACAAGTGCGAGCTGAAGTGATCGCCCGGTCGGCGCACCATCAGGTGATTCGACTGGCTTTGCTGACCGGGACCGTCGAACTTCAAACGGACCTCGTCGGGAATCACAACGTCCTGAACTTGCTGACTGCCGCCGCGATGGCCGAGCAAATGGGAGTCGATGGCGATGTCATTCGCAGCGGCCTGGAACGTGTATCTCACGTTCCAGGGCGAATGGAAAGAATCAACATCGGCCAGCCGTTCTGCGTGCTGGTTGACTATGCACATACGCCCGATGGGATCGCCCATTGTTTGGCAACGGCGAAATCGCTGACTCAGGGCCGAGTCGTTCTGGTCTTCGGAGCGGGCGGCAATCGCGATGCGGAAAAACGCCCGTTAATGGCTCGCGCGGCAGAAGGAGCCAACGTCGTGATCGTGACATCCGACAATCCGCGGGCTGAAGTTCCTCAAAGAATCATTGACGAGATCTGCACGGGCTTTACGTCGATGGATCACGTTCGAACTTGTGTCGACCGACAACAGGCGATTCGCATGGCATTTGAGTCTGCTGTTGCGGGCGACGTTGTTGTCATTGCCGGACGTGGTCACGAATCGATCCAGCAAATCGGCGACCGTCGCATTAGCTTTGATGATCGAAAAGTGGCTCAGCGAATTCTTCGAGAAATGGCTCTGTCAGGTCCTTTCAGCTCTCCTCAAATTCCTACCGCAATTCCCGCTTAGATTTGCTATCGTCGCACGACTAATCGCTCATCATCAGCAGCAGACGTATGCGGCTGGCATCGATGAACGCCCTGCCACTGTGATCTATCTTTCGCCTTACTCGGGTGTCAGTCCCGGTTTTGTGGGGCGTTTTAAGTTACTCAATGCATCCCTGCAACGTTTCGCAGCTTATCGAAATCATCTCCGGAGATCCGGCCGATGCGCGTTGCGACAGCAGCGAGGTGCGAGGCGCATCGATTGATACTCGCACCATTAAGCCGGGCGACGTCTTCTTCGCGCTGCCGGGTGAAAGGAGTCACGGGATCCTGTTTGCTGATGAAGCGATTGCGAAGGGCGCGTCCTGCGTGGTGACGGATTTCGCGTCTGCATCTCAGTCGGCGATGGAAAAGGCATCCCGAGTTATTCGACTGCAGTCACCGGATACCTACGAGACCGATTGCAGGATCGTGCGAGTTCCCAACGCCATCAAGGCGATGCAGAAACTGGCGATGTGGAATCGACAGCAGTTTCAGGGGTTGGTGATCGGTATCACGGGAAGTGTGGGAAAGACGACTACGCGAGAAATGATTGCGTCCGTGTTGAGTTCACAATTTCACGGACTTCAGAGTCCTCGGAACTTCAACAACGAACTTGGTGTTCCTCTGAGCCTGATTCAAATCTCTCCAGAACACGATTTCGCGGTGCTGGAACTTGCTGCCGGTCGCCAAGGCGACATCGCGTTCCTTGCGGAAATGTCGTTGCCGGAATTCGCCGTCGTCACAAAAGTCGGCGCTGCGCATCTGGAGTCGTTTGGAAGCCTTGACGCCATTCAAAAGACGAAACAGGAATTGCCAGAGGCCGTTGCGTCGGGCGGAACCGTTTTTCTGAACGCAGACGACCCGCTGGTTCGTGAAATGGCTTCGGCAACGACTGCTCACGTCAGCCTGTTTGGGCTCGCCGCAGATGCAGATGTCCGAGCAACCAACGTGACTGCTCGCGATGGACGCTGCTCGTTTGCTGTGGACGGAATTCCTTACGAAATCAACGGCTCGCGACATTTATTGACCGCTGCATTGGCGGCGATCGCGATCGGAAGAGTCACAGGCGTTGCCGATTCGCAGATGGTCCGGAGTCTGTCGGAATTTCAGCCCGACGCTGGTCGTGGCCGAATCGTGCAGCAGGCTCCATGGACCGTCGTTGACGATTCCTACAACGCCAGTCCGTCCAGCGTGCATGCCGCCATCAGTGCGTTGGCCGACTGGCAGACCGCTCGCCATCGAGTGCTCGTGCTGGGCGACATGTTGGAGCTTGGTGAGAATTCCGAAAAGCTGCACTTCGAAGTCGGTCGCGCGCTGGCGACGTCCAAGGTTGACCATGTGCTGATCCTCGGAAACTTCGCTGATGCCGTTTACGCTGGAGCAAAGTCGACCGGGATGTTGATGAATCGAATCTCAGTCTTTCACGAGATCTCAACGCTGCAGACGATGCTCGACTGCATCCTGACGGTTGGCGACGTCGTCTGGATCAAAGGTTCTCGCAGCATGCGAATGGAACGCGTCGTCCGCTGGCTTCAGGACCAAGTCAGCGAAGACCAGCGGCGCAACGCCGCGTGACGCGCTTTCTTCACCACGTGCTGACGGCCAGTGTGAAACCGCCATTTGGAACCATCGGCAAATACTGCCTCAACTCGGAATTGACCGGTCCCCGACCTGGTCCGAACGCCTCAAATTCGAATTGACTTCCGGCGGCGAGAGCCGACTCTTCCCGGGCCGCCGTTTTCGGATAGAAAACTCAGCCAAAGCCCGCTGTTTTGTTTGGAAAACACGTCTGGAGTCAGAATCGCGAAACAGCTATAACGCAGCAGCGCCGAGTGCGATCTGCATGCTGAATGGGGTCGGATGAGGTGGCTTGTTGTCTTAATGTGAAGAGTGACTTACTGCAAGGAAGCAGCGTTATTCATTGCAAATTCAACGGGATTGCTGTCAGAGCCTCTTTGAGAGGTTCGCAAAATATCGTGTCATCGGAAGGAGTCCGGTGGTGAGATTTATCTTTGCCATTGCCTGTGTTTCTTTGCTCTTCCCGGCCTCTGCTGCCCATGCACAGTCTCGCTCGTCTGCAGCGAAGTCTCCGCAGGCGCCAGCCGGTCGCGCTCAAGCGGCTCCCGGCGGCAGTGCGCGCGGCCAGGGAGCGCCTATTCGGCCCGTCGGGCGAACTCAGGAAAGCGTGAACCCGCCAGCCGATGACGCCACCGGGAAAGCATCCCTCAACGGCGGGGCTGCGGTTGAAGAGAAGGACGACATCCTCAACCAGCAGGCGCCACCGATGTCGCCGGAGCTGGTGAAGGAACTTGATCAACTGCTTGAGTACTGGTCGAAAGAAAGCGAAGACATCAAGCGACTTGAAGGCAAGCACTATCGCATCGTTTACGACATGGTGTTCGAGGTCGAAAAGCACTCAGAGGGTGAGTTTGCGTACGAAAAGGCAGACAAAGGCCGAATTGACATCACTCCGATGGACGTGACAGAGAAGTGGACAGCTCAACGAAAGAAAGATGTCGAAGCCACGAAGGAAGCTGGCAGGAAATCTCAAATTCGTATCAAGGTCAAGACCGGAGAACCGTTTGATCTTTCTCCCGAGCAGCCGGAAACCTGGAGCTGTGACGGCCAGCGAGTCTACAGCCTGGACCGGGACAAGAAGGAAGCGCAGGTCGCTCAGCTTCCTGCCGATATGCAAGGCAAGAACATTATGGATAGTCCACTGCCATTCTTGTTCGGAATGCCTCCTGAAAAAGCAAAGAAGCGATTCACGCTCTTCTTCAGTGGTGGCAAGTTCGATCCAAAATCAGGGCGAGCTTTTCTGACAATCTACCCTCGCCTTCCCCAGGACGCTGCCACATGGCGGCAGGCAGATGTCATTCTTGATCTGAAAGAGTTTCTACCAACTGCGGTGCAGTTGCTGGATCCAGCGGGAACAAAAGTCACTGTCTACAAGTTTCGTGACTACAAGAAGAACGGCAATGATTGGCTCGGATTCCTGAAGGGCCAGAATCCAAAGACGCGTTTCACGCCAGATCTTCGAGATTATCAGGTTCACCTTGTGGACGATGGTTCTTCGGCCGTCGCAACTCCTGGGGCACTGAAGCCGCCGATGCAGGATAGTCTGAAAAAGTCGGCAGAGCTTAAAGTCGATGAGAACCGTCTGGTCAACGTCGTTGGAAATCTTCACTCGAACGCCGTGATCCAACTTGAGCGTCAGGGTCTGAAACGAATTAAGGATGACGAAAACACGACGATCATTCTTGAACCGGGTCCTGCAGCGACTCGCAAAGAAGATGTTTACACAGTGAAGTCGCAGGATCCTCTTCCGGGAACTCGAATCAAGCCCGGGATGAAAGTCACACTGGTTATTTGGACCGAACCGAAGACCGCGAAGAAGTAGCCGAACGGTTGCCGCCGGTAACACGACTGGTTTTTTGTCGCTGCCGTTCCCGCTATGCTGCGGCTGGTCTGTTTGATGCCAGCCAATCGCGGCATCGGGTCTGGCGAGGAACGGTCTGTGTCGGGGTTACGCTTCATTGAACTCGAAGGCGTTCGAGTCAACAACTTACGCAATGTCAGTCTGAAGATTCGGCACAACGCGCTCACTGTGATTTGCGGAGTGAGCGGCTCTGGCAAAAGCAGCCTTGCGTTCGACACTCTGTACGCCGAAGGCCAGCGTCGCTACGTTGAGACATTTTCGCCGTCCGCTCGTCAGTTCCTCGATCGAGTGGAACGTCCTGCTGCTGACCGAATCGTCGGTCTGCCGCCCGCCATCGCGATCCGTCAGCAGATGAGAGCCGATGGGCCGCGGCAAACGCTGGGGACTCGCACGGAAGTCATCGATGCGTTGCGAATTCTATTCGCTCGAGCCGGAACATTAGTGTGTCCCGATTGCGGGGTTTCCGCCGAAGCAGCATCGCCCGAATCTGCCGCTGCGATGGTTCTGAGTCGTTGCGAAAACGCTCGAGTCGTGATTGCGGCGACAGTTTCTGTGAGTGACGGAGAAGGCTCGCTTCGAATTGCCGAGTTGATTCGCCAGGGATTCACTCGTGCGATTGTCGAGGAGCGAACGACCCGACTCGAAGACCTTTCGGTGGCGGATCTGCCAGCCTCATTTCTTGTCGTCATCGATCGAATCAAAATCGATCGAATCAAAGCGGACTCGACTACCGAACCTCGCCTCGCTGAGGCCATCGGCAGTGCCATGCAACTGTTCGGCGGCGACTGTTGTGTGCTCGTTGATCGTTCTCTTGTGGATCGTGCAAATGAACAGCTTATCAGCGAAATCCGGATCGACGATGCGAATTGGACCCAGATACGATTCTCCAGTCAGCGAACGTGCGGCTCATGCCGGAGAAGATTCTCGCAACCGTCGCCTGAATCGCTCAGTTTCACCTCGCCACTCGGCGCTTGTGTTACGTGCGAAGGCACCGGAGTTATCGCATCGAATTTGGGGCGGCTGAATGCTGGGCGAACGAAGCGCGGCGTCGCTCGCTCTTCAGCCGTTGAGTCGCCATGTCCCGAATGCCGGGGGCACCGTTTGAATAAGGAGGCCGTTGCCGTTCGGCTTGGAGACTGCTCGCTGCCTGATGTCGCCGCGATGGAGATTGGTGACTTGATCTCGTGGTTGTCGGCGACTCAGCGACGGCTATCCGCATCGCTGCAGATCGGCCTGAAATCGGCATTCGAACATGCGACGCGACGCTTGCAGTTTCTCTCCGATTGCGGACTGAGTTATCTCTCGCTGGATCGCAGCATGAAAACGCTGTCGGGCGGCGAAGCTCAACGAGCCATGCTCACGACCGCGTTGGGGTCCGGGCTGATCAGCACTCTTTATGTGCTGGATGAGCCGACCGCTGGGCTGCATTCCAGCGACACTCAAAAGATCATCGCGGCTGTCCGATCATTGCAACATCAGGGAAACACCGTTGTGATCGTTGAGCACGATCCGGATTTTATTTTGGCGGCCGACGACGTGATTGAGATCGGTCCCGGCGCTGGCGATGACGGCGGGACGGTGGTGTTTCAAGGTACGCCAGCGGAGCTTATCAGTGCGAATTCACTGACCGGCCGCAAGCTAAAGCAGTCGCAGGATCGCTTGGCAACGCGCGGCGAATCAGAGCGTGCTGAAGGAGTGGCCAGGCCGAAGCAATCGCCGGAGCACTGGCTGGATTTAACGGGCGTTCGAAGTCACAACATTCAGAACATCAACGTTCGAATCCCGCTCGGAGTTTTTTGCGCTGTCACCGGTGTCAGCGGAAGCGGCAAGAGTTCTTTGATTGCGGATGCACTCTACCCTGCACTGTGTCGACAGCTTGGGATTGATTGCAACACGGCGGCCGAAGGCACGATCGATCGTATCGATGGAGCCGCGCAGATCGAGAACGTCGTTTTGCTTGATCAAAGTCCAGTGCTGCGATCGCGTCGAAGTATTCCGGCGACATGGATCGGAGTCTTCGACGAAATTCGCATTCTGCTCGCCGAAACGCATGAGGCAAAGAAACGAAACTACTCCCGGGCGATGTTCAGCTTCAACGCGGCCTCGGGAGGACGCTGTCCTGTTTGCGAAGGGCGAGGCGTCGTCAGTGTCGCAATGCAGTTTCTTGCGGACATCCAGACTACCTGCGAAGAATGTCAGGGGCGACGGTTCCGCCCTGAAGTGATCGAGATCCGTTATCGGGATCGATCCGTGTACGACATCTTGACTATGACGGCTGACGAAGCGTTTGCCTTCTTTAATGGCCATCATCGAATTCAGCAGCGTCTGAGTGCGGTGCGGCAAATTGGCCTCGGATATCTTCGACTCGGACAGCCGCTGAATACGATTTCGGGCGGTGAGGCTCAGCGACTGCGAGTCGCGGCACTGCTGGCAGGTGTTCCGATTTCCGACGGCGATACATCAGCGGAGAATCGAAAGGCATCAAAGCTCACTCAAGCTGGACGGACCCTGTTTTTGCTCGATGAGCCATCGAGTGGGCTGCATCTTCAGGATATTGATCGTCTGTTGAGTTGCATCGACTTCCTGCTTCAGACCGGACATTCTGTCGTCGTGATTGATCACGATAGGTCGCTTGTCTCGCAGGCCGATTGGCGGATCGAAATGGGGCCCGGCTCAGGAAAACTTGGCGGCGAAGTCGTTCGTTCAGAGTCCGGTTTTTGATGAGTCTGCTATTTGCTTTTTTGTAAATCCTTACGGTTGCGGCGTTTGTATTTCAAGGCGTCAACAGCACTGGTTTCGAAATGGGCGGAATTTGATTTCTGATGCGCTTGAAACTGCTCTCAAACGGGGTCGGCGAGAGTGAGTCAAGTCTGCCGCGGGGAATCTTTCTGAGGAAATCGGCAAAGAAATCATTCACGTTTTTTACGAAAAATCTGGCGTAAAAATGGCCGTCCTGACGATCCTTAATGCATACTACATTTTGTGTTGACAGATTCTGGAAGCCCACTATATTGCGGTTAGTGCCAAAAATGCTGCGGGATCGGTCCCGAGGCATTTGGAGCCGCAAATCGTTGACTGAGAACGGTTTGAGTGGCCCAAAATGAAGTTGATTGACACTACGGCGCGAAAGAATATTCTTCTGCCCGTCCGGTAAGGATGCCCCTCTTCGACAGGAGGTCGACCATGATGACAAGTTTGTCGTTTGCGTTTCTGGCTGCTGCACCAAAAGCGTGCCAAATGCCTCAATTTATTTTGCCAAATTGAGGTTCCCTGATAATCGGTCAGTAGTCGTTGCTGCGCAGTTGATTGATGAGTCGTCAGATTCTGGTTTTGATCGAGTGTGTCTGTTGTCCCAAGGCCCGTCTGAGTTGAGTTGGACGGGATGTGGTCAGTGATTCTGACTGTTGGGCAACTTGTGTTGACTTGAACGTGATGGAGTCTCTGCGCAAGACGCGCAGTTTTCACCGGGAAGAAGAAAGAAGGGGAGTAGCGTCGAATGATTCGAGCAGTGTCTGAATGGATTATCCGTAAGCGAGATGGCCGAACAGTTCCGTTTGAGCCTCGCTTGATTAATAAAGCCATCATCAACGCGTTTCGTGCTGAGCTGAACCTGGCTGACAATCAGCCGTTGGACCGCGACATTGAAAAAGAAGTCGCGTCGATCACGGATCAGATTGTTGCGGATGTCGAGAATGATGCGTCAACTGACCGCGGCGTCGGCGTTGAGCAGATTCAGGACTTCGTCGAAATGCAGTTGATGAAGCGAGGTCACTACAAAGTGGCACGTCGCTACATCGTGTACCGAGCCGAGCATGCCAAAATCCGCGCGATTCAGCAGTTGGAATCGCTCGAAGGTGCAGAAACCGTGGTCGCTCCTCGCATGTTTGTGAAGCTGGAAGACGGCGTTCGAGTTCCGTTCGACAGCACTCGTATACGTCGTCGCATGGAACTCGCGTGTGCCGGTCTGGTCGAATGCGACGCGGAAGAGTTGACTCAGGAAGTCATGAAGTCCGCCTTCGACGGGATTTCCGTTGGCGAAATCTACCGGGCGATGATCCTGGCGGCTCGATGCCGCATCGAAACGGATCCGGCGTTTGATACCGTCGCCGCTCGATTGCTGCGGATGGTCATCAGCAACGAAGCTTTGGGCAGCTCGCCGTACAACGCAGCAGAATATGCCAAGCTCTACCGCAATCAGTTCGAACACTACGTCATTGACGGCATCAACGAAGACCGTTTGACGCCGGATCTGCGAAATCTGAACCTGACTCGCATTGCATCCGCTTTGCAGCCAGACCGAGACGGGCTATTCAAGTATCCAGGTCTGCAGGCGGTTTATGATCGTTATTTGCTGCACATTGAAGGTCGGCGCATCGAAACTCCCCAGTATTTCTGGATGCGAGTTGCGATGGGGCTTGCTCTGAAGGAAGACAATCCGGAAGAACGCGCCATTCAGTTTTACGACATGCTGTCGACGATGCGGTTCACTTCCGCGACGCCGACGCTGTTTAACTCGGCGACCAATCATCCGCAGTTGAGCTCCTGCTATTTGTCGACTGTGAAGGACGACCTGGAGCACATCTTCAAGTGCGTGTCCGACAACGCGAAGCTCAGCAAGTGGGCCGGCGGTTTGGGCAACGACTGGACCAGCATCCGAGCGACCAATTCCCACATCAAGGGAACCAACGGTCGTAGTCAGGGCGTGATCCCGTTTCTCAAAGTCGTCAACGACACTGCCGTTGCGGTGAATCAGGGCGGCAAGCGAAAGGGTGCGGTTTGCTCGTACCTGGAAACGTGGCACATGGATATCGAGGAATTCCTTGATCTCCGCAAGAACACGGGTGACGATCGTCGTCGAACGCACGACATGCACACCGCGAACTGGATTCCGGACTTGTTCATGAAGCGAGTCGAAGAAGAAGGTGAGTGGACTCTGTTCAGCCCGAATGAAGTTCCCGATCTGCATGATCTGGTCGGCAAGAAGTTCGAAGCTCGGTACGCCGAGTATGAGCGAATGGCGGAAGCCGGTGAAATCCGGATGTCCAAGAAGGTGCCGGCTCTTGAGCTGTGGCGCAAGATGCTGACACGGTTGTTCGAAACCGGTCATCCGTGGATTACGTGGAAAGATCCTTCGAACATCCGATCGCCTCAGGATCACGTTGGCGTGGTTCACAGCAGCAATCTGTGTACAGAAATTCTGCTCAACACGTCAGCTACTGAAACTGCGGTTTGTAACCTCGGTTCGATCAACCTGTTGGCTCACATCATCGACGGTCAGTTCGACCTTCCGATGCTGGAGGAAACTGTCCGCACCGCAATGCGAATGCTGGACAACGTGATCGACATTAACTTCTATCCAACGGATGAAGCAAAGAATTCGAACCAGAAGCACCGTCCGGTTGGGATGGGGCTGATGGGTTTCCAGGACGCTTTGGCCGCCTTGAACATCAGCTACGCCAGCACCGGCGCGGTCGATTTCGCGGACTACAGCATGGAAGCGATTTCGTACTTCGCGATTCTGGCGTCGGCCGATCTGGCTCGTGAACGAGGCGTCTACAGCACTTACAAGGGTTCAAAGTGGGATCGTGGCATGTTGCCGATCGACACGATGGATCTGCTGGAAGAAGAACGAGGCTGCCGCATTGACGTCGATCGTTCGGCGAAAATGGACTGGTCCGTTGTTCGTGCTGCAGTGGCCAAACACGGCATGCGTAACAGCAACTGCATGGCGATCGCCCCAACAGCGACGATCTCCACCATCATTGGTGTGTCGCAGTCGATTGAACCGATGTACAAGCACTTGTTTGTGAAAAGCAATCTGTCGGGTGAATTCACAAACCTGAACACCTCGCTGGTCACAGAGCTGAAAGAACGTGGTCTGTGGGATGCTGATATGCTGGAAGCATTGAAGTATTACGACGGAACGCTGTCTCAGATTCCACGCATCCCCGGTGACATCAAAGCACGGTTTCTGACCGCGTTTGAAGTCGAACCAAAATGGTTAATCGAATGTGCGGCTCGACGTCAGAAATGGATCGACATGGGCCAGTCGCTCAATCTTTACATGTGCGAACCAAGCGGCCGCAAGCTGCATGACATGTATATGCTGGCCTGGCGAAAAGGTCTGAAAACGACCTACTATCT
>JANMEV010000184.1:0-1953 GCA_031377305.1 Planctomycetota bacterium
GAGAAAAGCCGCTGGCACCTGAATCGGGCCAGGTTGTCTTAAACCACGGATCGCCGGGACGAAGACGGCAAAAGGTATCGTGAATAATTTTCAGATGATCGCCGATCGTACCGGGTTCGCTGGCGAGGGGAGCAAAAGGGGACATTGTCAATGCTGTTCGGCACTGCTGTTGCTGTACGGCGCATGACAGGAAGCGATTCCTTTGGTTTCGACCGTCAGGGGACTGAGCACGGTAAAGTCGATGCGTGAGTGACTTCATGGCAGCGGATCAGATTGTGATCCGCGCAGCGTGAAGCGGGGCTGGCGACGCGACTGGAGTGCCCCGCGAATCAGATAATGGGTTTTCGAGGCTCGGACGGCTTTTGGAGTTTGGCCAGATGAGCCAGCAGTTCTTCCTGGTCGGCCATGCCGCAGAAGTACCAGCAGATCATCTCGTGAGTTCGCAGCGTCGGCTTGCGACCTGTCCACAGGCTGATCAGCATGCACGCGATAATCGCGCAGTAGACCTGCACTTCGATACCGTTCTGAGAATGGCTCAGCAGATGACGGCAGCCCAGCAGATGCTTGAAAAAACGAAAGAAAATCTCGACTGTCCAACGATAATGGTATAGCAAAGCAATGATCTCAGCCGGCACGTCCAGAAGATTTGTCGCGATCCGCAGGAAGCCATCACAGTTCTGGCCAGTGGATCCAGTGCCCGGCTTTCCCTTCGATTTGTGTGGCTTCGCTTCGATCACAACAAGACGCACCGGATGATTGGGCTTGCCTTTGGAGTTGTCGCTGCCAAGGGAAATCAACTGATCTGACAGCACGCGAGCTGCCCTGTCGGCATCTGTCAGTGGCTTCTGTTCAAGGATGTTGCAGACGCTGTTGTCTCGAATGCGGCAGACATAACTGCTGCCCAAATCGACAATGCGATTGAACAGTTCAAACTTGGCATACCCCCGGTCCATCACATACGTTCGATCGGATTCGATCATGCGATCCATCACGGCGCGTTCATCGTGTTCACCGCCTGCCGTTGGCGTCACGTTGATCTTTGTGGGAACGGAGCGATCCACTTCAAAGTGCGTATGCAGAGTCCATTTCATTTTCTTGCCGCTGCCCGACTGAGCATCTCGGAATGACGCCATGGCGATTCGTGGCAACGCTTCGACGATGCTGCCATCCACCAGCGTCAAGGTCTGCTGAATATCCTTCAGACGTTTGTCTGCCGCGATCGGAACCAGCTTCTCGCCGAGCAATTCAATGATGGGCTTGAGTCGTTCGGAATCAAACACCGCGACGGATTCTGATAACGAGCCGAGCGACGCTCGTGCGCAGCCAAGCTTCTTCTGCACCTTCTTCAGCTCGCTGGCCTGCTGCAGGCCACGCAGTGACGTGACAACCGGATTGAACATGTAGAGCAGAATCAGCATGCAGTACTGATCCATATGAAGTGTGCGATTCCCGGCCCGGTCGCGTTCGCAGCCAACTTCATGCAACTGCTGCAACAACTCGCCAAGCTGATCGAAATACTTCAGCCCGACGATGTCTTTTTCTTTGATCTTCTTGTCTGTCTCCTCCGCCATCCGCGAAGCTTGGCAGAAGCTCACCAAAAGCGCAAGTTAAGATTGTGTTAAGATTCAAGACCACGGAATTCGCAGTCAATTACAGTGCCGAACAGCATTGGGACATTGTACTCTACGTAAAAGTACGGTGTCCCCTTTTGCTCTTCACCCCTCGAAGTGGATCGCCAGTGCCATCAACCGCCGCAACCGTGCTTGTTAATCCTGGTGTTGTGGTGTTCTGCTGGGAGAAACAAGTGGCTGCAGCCAGTCCGGTAACGGCGGCGCGTTTCCAGAATTCAGCAGTGCACGCCACTCTTCATCGGTGAATGAAGATTCACTGACGAATTCTCTGTAGGGCTGCACGGCCCCGCGGCACAAGTACTTCGTGCCGTGCCATGGATAG
>JANMEV010000232.1:0-1786 GCA_031377305.1 Planctomycetota bacterium
TCGCTGCTTGACGACATCCAGAGCATCAACGGTGTGCCCGGCTTCTGTGAACATGACTTTCTCCGAAACTTTGGAAACTGAGGCTGACTTCTTTGCGCCGGCGAATACCGGAGCGTCTGGATCACCGCCGGACTGCAAATAGGCAATCAGGTCGAGAATTTCGTCTTTGTTCAACGTGTTGATCAGGCCAGCAGGCATCATCGAAGTTTTGGAAACAAGTGTCTCCTCGATTTCTTCGCGGCTGACGTTGGTCAGGTTTCCTGGCTCGAGCATGTTTTCTGAAACCATGATCTTATCGTTGTTTAGATTCACGACTCGACCAACGACCTGCTTGCCACTCTCCAGCACGAACACGTTCGCCTGATACTGGTCAGAAATCACTTTGCTTGGCTCAATGATTGCTTCCAGCATCGTGCGAGCGTTGTACCGACGAGCGACGGCCGTCAGTTCAGGGCCAACGATTCCACCGTCGCCAGCAAAGCGATGGCACTTGTAGCATGCCGTCACCTGAAACATCTTTCGACCATTTTCGAAGTCACGACCTTTGAGTCCCACTTCGACGTCAGCCAGCAGATCGTCCACAGTCCATTCTTTGACAAGTGGTCGCGACGCTGCGTCGACGAGCGGCATTCCACCGGTCGGCTGGGCATCCAGAACTTCCTTCAGAGCAACTTTTTGTTCTTCCGTCAGTCGATCAATCGCTTCCTGACGAATGTTCCTGATGAAGCCAGAGAATGAGTTTCCGCCTCGGAAGGTCGTCGACGTCACAAACCATTTGAAGTAGCGAGCTCGTTGCTCCATGGTCCATTGATCCTTCAGCGCTCGAAGGCAATAGACATAATGAATCTGCTCTTCCTGGCTTGGCGCCTTGTCGAGAAGATCCAGGGTCTTGGCGGCAACCTGCGAGTCGTTCAGATACACGAGCAATCGACACAACTCGCGGTTCAAAGCGGGGCTCTTTGCCGGGTAGAAGCCGTTGAGGACGCCAGCGACACCCTTCGCTACTTCAGCGTCAGGCTCACCCATGCGGATAAAGCTAAGGCCGATCACACGCAATGCATCCAGGGTCTGGCTTTCTGTCATCTTGATTGGATTCAGTTGCCCCATAGATTGCAGCAATGGCAACTGCTGTGACTTGTCGCCACAACGAGCCAAAGCCAGTAAGGCGGTGATCCTCGCGTCAGAGTTGCTCTTCTCTGACAGTGCCTTTGCTTGCCATGAGCTGACCGGCTGATGTTCGAGAGCAATACGAGCCGCATAGCGAATCGCTCGATCAGGATGACCCAGGTAAGGCCACGCTGTTGCAGCGGCGTCTTTGGCGGAATCCGTATGCAGTGCTTCCAGCTTGTGTCGCACCTCACGCAGTTCGTCGCCAGCGTCCGGGACGACTTTTCCCGCCGCGGTCGATTCGGTGCCGCTGTAGGTGACTCGGTAAAGGCCCGATTGAGTCTTTCGTCCGCCAATGGTGAAGTACATCGCCTGGTCCGCCGGGTTGACGATGACATCGGTCACCGGCAGCGGAGCGGCGGAAATGAATCGCTCAGCCTCACCCTTGTAGGACGAGCCATCCGGAGTCATGTGAACCGCGTAGATGACTCCATAGCTCCAGTCGCTGATGAACAGAGACTGCTGGTACTTCGCCGGGAACTTCGCACCGGTTCCGAACGTGATTCCGGTTGGGGAACCCGGTCCGATATCAACAACGGATCCAAGGCTATCCGGGTAGTATGCTGGCCATTTGCCAGTGCCTGAACGCCAGCCGAACTCCGCGCCGCTTGTTACGTGA
>JANMEV010000260.1:0-8653 GCA_031377305.1 Planctomycetota bacterium
AAAATACTTCCCCCCCACTTTTTTTTTTTCTTTAATCTTCCTGTCTGACTCCTGCGCCATTACCACAGCTGGGCTTATTCAGACAGGGCGCCCACGCCCCACGGAACTAGATTCTGGACTCGCAAATTCCGTGGCGAAAAGTGTCGGGTCTGACGGGAATGGCACTGTCGTGATCGTAAGTTACTTCATGTGCAGTGCTTGCGTAATTCTGTCCTGAGGACGTTTCCTGGTTTTTGCATGAGTGGGTCGCCTTGTCGACGGCGTTTCAGGACGCGGGGTTTGAGGCGGCCGGGGCGGTTGGCGCCTTCGCAGGCGGCGATTTGTTCCAGCAGAGTCAGGCAATGTTAGCGAAGCCGTGCTGGAGCCAGGCTGCCGATCGAGAGAAGTTGCCATGACGCAAGAACGTACTGACATGTACTCGTGAAGCTGATTTGACGAGGCTTTTTCCCATGAAGGGCCGCGGCGTTCGCGGCCGTTGTCCGGATGAAATTATAGGCCATCAGAGTCGTCTATAATTCTCGGCGAACCATATGCGGCGACTTACATCGAAGATGGCCCAGATTCAGATTGGACTTGATCGAGCGAATGTCTAACCCCGAATTCCAACGGAAACCAGAGAGCGTGGCAATCTCTTCGTGGCTGTAGATTTCGGGATCGGTCATTGTGGTAACAACCGTGATCTGTTTCGTACGGCGACCTTTTTTGATGGGCTCAGTGGAATGGTCAAGTAAGTGTTGCTACTGGAAACGCTCACTGTGAGCGAGCATCTTTTCCAGCGTCTGCGAGTGCACACTGCAATCACGACAGACCGGCTGTTTCCTGAGCTCGCCGGTCAAAACCCGCCGCCGAACTTCGCCGCACGATTTGATTTCGGTGATCAACCTCGTCACCTGTCTCCCCCGGATTCTGCCTCCGGAAACACGTCACAATGACATCTTCCAACAGAAACTGAAGTCAACAATCGAATAGACGGGCGTCACACTTTTCCACCGCCCGCCAAACCGCCCGCCCAGCGCCACGGTTTCTCACCGCCGTTTACACAGGATTGGGCATGAACCAGGACGCGAGATAGTCAGAGGCCACTTTGAGCTATCGTGCTTCAGATCCAAGATTGTGGTCTTCGATCTTCTTGTGCAGGGTATTGCGATTAATCCCAAGCCGAGTGGCCGTGCGAGTCTGAACTCCCTGACTCTGACGAAGAACCTGAAGGATCAATTCCTTCTCGACGACGTTGACAACCTCGTTGTAAACATCGTTGCTCTCTTCGCCGAGCTGGGCAAGACGTCGACTGACGAGCTCGGTGCAAAGGGATTCCAGGCCTTCTGATGCTCGCCGCCCTATTCTCATCGGGGCAAGCCCACGAACATGTGGCGGAAGCAGTTCAGCCATGATCTCGCCGCCAGTTGAAAGCACCAGGGCTCGTTCGATGTAATTCTGCAACTCGCGAACATTTCCAGGCCAGTCGTACTGCTGCATGAAACGCATTGCTTCGGATGAGAGTCGGGGAGTTGGCATGCCGTTGGCCATGGCATAGCGTCGTACAAAGAATGTCACGAGGTCGTTGATGTCGTCGCCACGTTCCCGCAATGCCGGCAAATAAATCGGAATAACATTCAGACGATAAAAGAGGTCCTCACGAAATCGTCCGGCTGTGATTTCGTCCTGCAAGTCAACGTTGGTCGCTGCGATCACTCGAACGTCAACGCGAATCGTTCTCGTATCACCCACACGCTCAAATTCATGTTCCTGAAGAACTCGCAGTAACTTGACCTGAAGCTGATAACTGACGCTGTTGATCTCGTCGAGAAAAATTGAGCCCCCGTGAGCCGCCTCAAACCGCCCAGTTCGATTCTCAATCGCGCTGGTGAAGGCGCCCTTGGCATGCCCAAAGAGCTCACTTTCGAGCAGACTTTCCGACAGCGCACCGCAGTTCACTCGAATGAACGGCCCCGTTGCGCGCGGGCTAAGCTCATGCAGGGCACGGGCTATCAGTTCTTTGCCCGTTCCGGTCTCTCCGGTAAGAAGCACCGTGGCTGCCGTTGGAGCAACTTTTCGCGTCATTCGGTAGACGTCGAGCATCGGAGGACTGCTGCCAATCAGTCCACTGATCAGCGATGATTCAGAATCTAACTTATTCATAGATCGGCTCGCTGCGGCAGCCTCATTAACAAGCATTAGCAATACGCTTGCACAATTGTGAAGCACTATCGACAGTTTTTAAGCTGATAAAACTGACCGCAGCACAATCTTACCCCTTGGATCGTGTTCGAAAAGAACAATACTGCCTATTTCCTAAACATCGGCACGAAAAATAGGCTGAAGTGCCAATTTCCACCCTGAGTGATATCCCAGCTGTGGTTTTCTACGTCTGCCAATAATTACGGTCGAGAGTCCGATAGTTGATCGCTTCGCTTAAGTGAGTAGCACTGATCTGCTCACTGTCTTCCAGGTCAGCAATCGTCCGACTGATTCGCAGGATCTTGTCGTGAGCTCGTGCCGACAACCCCATTTCTTCCATCGCATGCTTCAGCAGATTCTCGGCATCCGATTGAAGCTTGCAATGAATTCGGATTTGAGGCGGTTTCATCTTTCCGTTGACTCTAACGGAGTCGTCGCGAAATCTTGCCGACTGACGCCGCCGAGCCCCCACCACGCCATCTCGCATCGTTTCGCTGGATGTGCCAACTGTCTTGTCGGAAAGTTCGCGAAACGGCACTGGGGGCACTTCAATGTGAATGTCGATACGATCCAGTAGAGGACCACTGATGCGGCTCAAATAGCGTTCAATTTGCATCGGCGTGCAACTGCAACTGCGCTTCGGGTCGCCACGAAAGCCGCACGGACAGGGATTCATCGCGGCAACCAGCATCACGTTGGCTGGAAATGTCACACTTCCCATGGCTCGCGAGATCGTCACCGTTTGATCTTCAAGCGGCTGACGCAGCACCTCGAGCGTTCGCCGATTGAACTCCGGCAATTCGTCAAGAAAAAGAATACCGTTGTGCGACAAGCTGATTTCGCCGGGTTGCGGAATGCTGCCACCGCCCACGAGTCCTGCCTCACTGATGGTATGGTGGGGCGAACGAAACGGTCTTCGAAGTAAAAGCGGCTGTCCCGGTTCCAACTTTGCAACGGCACTGTAGATCCGTGTGGTTTCGAGACTTTCTTCTGGTTCGAGTTCCGGAAGGATTGTGCAGAGACGTTGAGAAAGCAGCGTTTTACCTGTCCCAGGCGAGCCGATCATCAGCAGGTGATGCCCGCCAGCAGCGGCGATCATAACGGCTCGCTTGGCAGACTCCTGACCTTTGACGTCTACATAATCGATGTCGTAACTTCCAAAGTCCTTGCGAGCATGGTCCCAGCTAAACGCGACCGGCTCAAGCGGTAATTGGCCGCTCAGAAAGCCAACGGCCTCCGACAACGTCCCGACAGCGATGACATCAATTCCTTCGACTACGGCGGCTTCCTGAGCATTGGCGACCGGGACGACAATGTGAGTCTGCCCGGAATCTCTTGCCGCCAGAGCCATCGACAAGGCGCCTTTGACGGCTCGCAAGCTGCCATCAAGGGCCAGTTCGCCGATAAACACGGTTTTTCGACCGAACTCCTGCTCTACCTGCCCGTCGGAAAGCAGCAACCCAAGTGCAATCGGCAAATCCAGCGAAGCGGCATCTTTGGGAAGATCGGCCGGTGACAGATTGATAACGACTCGATCATGTGGACGCGCATAGCCGCTGTTGACCAGCGCCCGTTCGATGCGATGAATGCTTTCCTTCACCGCTGCTTCTGCAAGGCCAACCAGGATCACTTTCGGAATCGCCCCAGGCGATATGTCGACCTCAACTTCGACAGGTCGAGCTTCAATGCCAAACAGTGTGTAGGTCGCCAGTCGGGACAGCATAAAGATTGATTCTTCAGGTTGGGTAACTTCGGTCCGGAGTTCGAACTGACGACGACTGCATCCGAGTGTGGGCCATGTGATCAATCCGTCGATCAACCGCGTTGAATCTGTCAGTGTGCGGCTGCCCAAAGGCCGACTTCCAAAAGCTCCGTAGTCTGACAATGCCGTTTCCCTGTTGCAAATCAACCGCAACCTTCGCCCTCATGTTGTCGACATGTTTTAGCAGGAGACGCACTTCGCTGTTTGCCGAGGTATGTTTTCGATACGCTATTGGCCTACGAAAAAGCTCTTGTTTCAAATCGGCTGTACCATCGTTCTCAGCGTGTACGGCAGGCAATAATCTCGTCTGTGAAGGTCGCTTGATGACTGGTGTGGATGATTCAACTTTGCATTCAATCGCCAGCGAACTGGTTGAACGAATTCGCTCGTACGGCCCGGTTGCCGTCGCGTTTTCCGGCGGCGTGGATAGTGCGGTCGTTGCAAAGGCGGCTAAGGAAGCCTGGGGAAATCTCGCTGTGGCCGTGACGGCGGTGAGTCCCAGTCTTGCGGCGTCTGAGCGAAAAATCGCCTCCTCAGAAGCGGCGAGGATCGGCATTCGCCACGTTGAGATCAGTACGAACGAATTTGAACGTACCGAGTATCGCCGCAATGCGGGCGATCGTTGCTATTTTTGCAAAGACACGCTGTACACGTTGACGACATCCAGACTTGCTGAACTCAATGTGGAGGCCGTCGTCAACGGAGCTAACACAGACGATCTGGGTGATCACAGGCCCGGCATGACGGCCGCCGCTGAACACCTTGTGCGAAGCCCTTTGATTGAGCAGGGAATAAACAAAGCTGCGGTACGTGAGTTGGCTCGGTTCTGGAATTTGTCCGTTGCCGAAAAACCCGCGGCACCGTGTCTCGCAAGCCGCATCGCTTATGGAGTCGAAGTGACGGAAGAACGAGTGGGACGAATCGAGCAGGCTGAAGCGTTCCTCAAGCAACTCACCGGCATTGCAGAACTGAGAGTCCGCATGGAAGCCAACGATCTGGCAAGAATCGAAGTTCCCCTGCCGCTGCTGACTTCCATCTGCACGACACCTTTCAGAGACGCGATTGCCAGGCGGTTTCGAGAGCTCGGATTTCGTTCGGTGACGCTGGATCTGGAAGGTTTTCGATCTGGAAACCTGAACACAATACTGCCAGTGGTTCAACTCGGCGCGTCGGCCGACACTTCGCGATCGCAGCTTTCGAATCACTGAGGCCCAAAACGCCTAAATTGACGGCCCCCAGATGTCATCCTGGTGGGAATCTGGCGAAAAACCCGAAAACAAAATTGAACTGAACGGTTTAGTTACTACGATACTAAAACTGAACTGTGTAGTTTACTTCTGGGTGCCGAATGAGAAAAATACTGCTTTTTGCTCTGTTATTGATTGTCGTGGTGACTGGTGGAGTGGCTGTGAGCTACTCAAGCTCGATCGCGAAACAGACACAGACAGCCTCGGCAGCAACAGATTTTGGCGTGGGTGCTTTGGGTCGGATCGATCCTCAAAGCGAAGTCATTAAAGTCAACGCACCTTCTACGATGGAACCGGCTGTAGTTCAACAATTGACGGTCGAAGTGGGTCAAAAGGTCGAGCGAGGACAGATTCTTGCCGTACTTGATTCCAATCAACGCGAACAAGCGGATGTGGAAAAAGCAAAAGCGTCTCTGCTTTTGGCGGAAAGATCGCTTGCCAGGGTGAAGGCTGGTGCCAAGCAGGGCGAAATCAACGCTCAACAGGCTCTCGTGGATGAAACAAATGACAGGATCACATTGGCCGTCAAGCAATTGGAACGAGTGCGAAAGCTGGTGAAAACAAACGCAAGTCCTCTGGATGACCTCGATGTCCGAGAATCCGAAGTGGAAGTCCTGAGGAAAGAACTTCGGCAACGTGAATCCACTTTGGTGGCGTTGAGGGAGATTCGGCCTGTCGATGTTGATTATGCGGAAGCGGACGTTGCGAAGGCCAAGGCTGAACTGCAACGAGCGGAAGCGGACCTTGAAATCTCAATCGTACGCAGTCCAATTGCTGGGGAGGTATTAAGAATCCATTGCCGTTCCGGCGAACGAGTCGGCAGCGATGGGTTACTCGATTTGGGTGACACTCGCGAAATGGACGTTGTTGCTGAGGTTCATGAATCCGATATTCTCAAAGTGAAACTGCAGCAACCGGCAACGATCTTTTTGCGAAATCTCGACAGGACTCTGCAGGGACATGTGATTGAACTCGGACGCCTCGTGGGCCGAAAGGATGTTCTTTCGAACGATCCCGTCGAAGACACTGATGCCCGCGTCATTGAAGTTCGAATTCGTCTGAACGATGCGGATGGTCAACTTGTGGCCGGAATGTCGTATGCAAAGGTGGAAGTCACCATCGACACGAACTCACCGGCAACATCCGATCTGACCAGCGAAGGCTCGACTTTCGCCGGGAAGGAGTGACGCTGTGAGTCAGCGAATCCCTCTGGCGTGGCTGCAACTTAAGCACGAGAAGATGAAGCTGTTTGCGGCGGTTCTGGGCGTGATGGTGTCCGTGGTGCTGATGTGGATGCAATTAGGCCTGCTGAAGGCATTGTTCGCCAGTGCCGTCGTCTTCCACGGATCGCTTGATGGCGAACTGATCGTCATCCACAGTCAGTACGAGCATCTGCTTCACAGTAAACCGTATTCCAGTCGCCTGCTCTATCGACTTCGAGGAAGTCCGGATGTCGCCAGCGTTTCTGCCATCTATGCGGCTCCAGTGGAATGGAAGAACCCATGGAATGGCGAGATGCGGACCGTGCAATGCTACGGAGTTGAGACCGACGCTCCTGCCATGAACTTGCCGGGATTTGCGGAGCAGTTGCATAAGCTGCGCAAGACTGACGAGTTTCTCTACGATCGGATGGCCCGTCCGCGATTCGGCAATGTGGTGGGAGCGATTGACCGGAACGAGATTATCGAACCGGAACTCAATCGGCGAAAAATGAAACTGGCCGGGACTGTCGACCTTGGAGCTTCGTTTGGCGTAGATGGAAACCTCCTCGTCAGTCACGCTAACTTTCTGCGTCTGGTTCCCTCTCGAAAACCAGGAGCCATTGATGTTGGCGTCGTGAAGCTTCGGCCTGGCATGGATGTTGAATCAGCTCGCCAGCAGTTCCAGTCGATGCTGGGAAAGGAAGTCAGCGTTCTGACTCGGCACGACTTTGCCGAAGTGGAACTTGCCTATTGGCGATCGGCCACGCCCATCGGAATTATCTTCTCGGCGGGAACTGTGGTCGGCTTCTTCATCGGCTTTATTGTGGTCTATCAGATTCTTTACACCGATGTCTCAAATCATCTGCCTCACTACGCCACGATGAAAGCGATGGGGTTTTCGAACGGTTACCTCTATCGACTGGTTCTCGAACAGTCCGTCCAGCTTGCAATGATGGGGTTTGTTCCCGGAACTCTGGTGGCAGCCGGAATGTACGCCGTATTGAGAAAGGTCACTTTGTTGCCTTTGATCGTCGAGCCAACTCGCGGTGTGGTGCTTGCCTTTGTAACGATACTCATGTGTATGTTTTCGGGAATGCTGGCCGTCAGGAAGCTGCGTTCGGCCGATCCGGCGGATGTTTTCTAGCAGCGAGTTCAAACAGGGAATCCAAAACTCTGAAACGGCCATGGTTCATCACACTGCTACCCACAGCGTGTCAAAGGCCTTTTGCCGAAGTCTTCAGGGCCACGACAGGAAATGCCATGACCACAAAAACTGAACCCGTCATTGTCGGCGAAGGCATCAATTTTGCCTTCGGTCAGGGCGAATTGCGCAAACAGATTTTGTTTGATGTTGAGTTGGAGATTCAGCCCGGGGAAATCGTCTTGTTGACCGGACCGTCGGGTTCAGGAAAAACAGCCGGCCTCGGCGCTCGACCCGATTGCCACCCAGCGAATCGAGGAGCTGGTCTACGACCTGAAGAAGGCGTACACGATCGTGATCGTGACCCACAACATGCAGCAGGCGGCTCGTGTCTCCGACCACACCGCGTTCTTCTGGCTTGGACGGCTGGTGGAATACGGCCGCACGGATAAGATGTTCACCGCGCCGGCTGAGAAGCTGACGGAAGACTACGTCACCGGCCGGTGTGGCTAGGGAGCATGAGCGTGGAACGCGTCGTCCGGCACTTCCAGGAAGAACTCGGAATACTACAGGAGCGCCTGCTCGCGATGGGCGGATTCGCCGAAGAACGCGTGCGCGAGGCCGTGCTCGGGCTCTCCACGCGCGATGTC
Organism: Planctomycetota bacterium; assembly: GCA_031377305.1. Taxonomy (GTDB): domain Bacteria; phylum Planctomycetota; class Planctomycetia; order Planctomycetales; family Planctomycetaceae; genus SXXK01. The sequence goes on from JANMEV010000260.1 coordinate 8,181, forward strand.
GCGGCGATCGACCGAGTGCTCGACGGCGATGAGCCGATCAACGATCTGCACATAGAACTCGACGATCGCAGCTTCAAGCTGCTCGCCCTGCACCAGCCGATGGCGGCCGACCTGCGCGCCATCGTCGCGGCAGTGAAAATCAACACCGACCTCGAGCGAGTGGGGGATCTGGCCGTCAACATCGCTGAGGCCGCCAAGCGCTACCTGCTGCATGCGCCGGTGAAGCCGCTCATCGACATCCCGCGGATGGGCGCCATCGCGCAACGCATGCTGCGCGACGCGCTCGACGCCTTCGTGCGCCGCGACACCACGCTGGCCGAGGCGGTGCTCGCCGCCGACGACGAGCTGGACGGACTCAAGTCGCAGATCTTCCGAGAGTTGCTCACCTACATGATGCAGGACGCGGCCAAGATCGAGCCCGCGCTCGATCTCATTCTGATCTCGCGCCACCTGGAGCGCATCGGCGACCACGC
>JANMEV010000420.1:0-7686 GCA_031377305.1 Planctomycetota bacterium
GGCTTCACCGGTTCGAACGGCGATGTCTGTTTGCGTCGACCCCGGGACTTTTGTGTATTGCTGCCGGAGATCTTTTAGCACAGCTTCCGAAGCCACATAGTCGGCTGCTGCTGCTCTGTCAGCATCTTCCGATGAGCCGAACCAGCCTGCATTCGCTGGCGGAAGTACGGCAACCAGCGTGACGGGAATCCGTCCTGGATTTGCCAGGTGGAATGCCTGCCGCACTGCCAAGCGGCTCGGGGCTGCCAGTTTCGCCGTGTCCCAGGGACGATTGGCTGGCATTTCGACGCCCACGACAATTCGACGAATCTGAAACATTCCAGGCACTCCAACATGATTTCCAACAACGGGCAGACCGCCAACAGGCAAACGGTCCCGATAAATCCAGCGAAAAGCCAGCCGTGGGACTTCCCACGCCGTCACGCGGACGGCGCATTCCCTGAAGTGTCCGGGACGTGTTGCCGAGGAACCACACAACTCAGAAGTCATTCGACAACAAGGCTCCGGCGGAAAAGCTCGGCTCTTTTATAAAAGGCGTGATTCTGATCTGTTGAACCCGGTCGTTTGTTGTTGTGTGATTTCTAAGGATCGACTGAAACATGAGTTTAGCGGGTGTTGCGTCCACAGGACAACGGGACCAAACCTTTCCACCACTGGTATCCAATTGGAGAATGTTTAACATACCGTTCAGTTGAGTAATCACTGTGCACAAGGCAAATTTTTAAATGGCGATTGTTTACCTGTTTCTGGCTGTTCTTTTGGTTCTTTTGAACGGTTTCTTCGTACTTGCCGAGTTTGCGGCAGTCAAGATGCGTCCCTCCAGGGTTCGTGAACTGGTCGATACAGGTGTTCGCGGCGCGGTCGCGGCAAAGCATGTGCAGGACCACCTGGATGAATACCTTTCCGTTTGTCAGGTTGGCATCACCTTCACGTCGATTGGCCTGGGGTTTGTTGCTGAGCCCGCCGTTGTACGATTTGTGGAACCCGTGCTGAAACTGACGGGGCTCTTTCCCGAGAACGCTGAAGTCACGTTTCTGACAGCTCATGCCGTTGCGTTTGCAATCAGCTACATGCTCGTGAGCTATTCGCATATCCTGATTGGCGAACTTGTCCCCAAGTCGATGGCGATCCGTCGAACGGATAGGTCCGCTTTGGCAACGTCGCCTCCATTGCGAGTCTTCCGCACTTTGTTTGTCGTGCCTCTCTGGGTGCTCAACGGTTCGGCCAACTTCCTTCTGGGCTTGATGGGACTTGGCAAGTCAAAGCACCACGATACTCACAGTGAAGACGAGTTACGAATTCTGCTGAACCAGTCTCAGTCGTCGGGGCTGATGTCATTCCGCCGATTGCTTTATCTGGAAAACGTGTTCGACCTGGGCGAATTGCTTGTTCGCGATGCCATGCGACCTCGGTCCCAGGTTCGCTGCATGAGTTCCACAAACACTTTTGATGAGAATCTGCAGATCGCTCGCCGCTATCGGTTCAGTCGCTACCCGTTGTTTGACGGAACGGAAAGTATCCCGCATGGCATCGTTCATCTGAAAGATCTGCTGCTTGCGGGAGGTCAGGAGATGGACCTGCGGACATTGCTTCGCCCGGTCATTATCGTTGCCGAAACTGCGCCGCTGGAAACAGTTCTCGCAGAAATGCAGAAGAAGCGTATTCATGCTGTCCTGGTGAAGGATGCAAAAGGCGGCTGGACTGGTTTTCTGACGCTGGAAGACGTGATCGAGGAGATCGTTGGAACCATCCGTGATGAATTCGAAGACGAAGAGCCCGTACATCTTTCTGACGCTTTGCTGGAAGACCGAGTTCATCTGCACGTTGAAGCGGATAGCACGATCGAAGCGGTCCGAATTGCTCTGCTGCAGATGAAGCCTGAATCGCTGCCTATTCCTCGTGAAGAGGTTGTGCGGGCGGTCGAAGAACGAGAGCGACTGATCGAAACCTATCTTGGACGGCATCTTGGAATGCCACACGCTCGCCTGCAGGGTCTTCAGAAGGCGATCGTGCTTGTCATTCGGTCAAAGATGGGGATTCCCTATCGAGGCACAACCGAGCGGGCTCATCTGTTGTTTGTCCTTCTGACACCAACAGGGCAGCCGCGAGTTCATCAGCGTCTTCAGGCGGTTATCGCAACCCTGCTCGATGAAAGCGAATTTATTCCCGAGCGGCTGATGACAGCAACCACACCCGCCGAAGTCCTGGACATTCTTCGAACAGGCGAACAGGCTACGCTGGACTGAGGTCGCGTTCCTGATGAGTTGCACACGTCGATCGTATTTTCAATGAGCCCCGTTGTCGCCTTGAGGGATTACTCCCCGCAACATTGAGTCATCGAATTCGTCGTACCGGCAAACATAACCTGGCTGCTTTGACCGAACGACTTCTTCTTCATAAGCCGTCAAAACTGTTTGTTCGATCCGTTCACGACACGACGCGTTGATGGGATGTGCGATATCGGCAAACATCCGGTTTCGTCCAGCGGGCATTTCGGGAACCTGAGTTGTCGGCAGCGCAGCTCCACAGTGAGAGCAATATCTCGCTCGAATCTCGTTCTTGCCGGTGCAGCGAATGCACTTTTCGGTCAACTTGCGACTTGGCATCGCCACGAAGCAACTGCGCTGTCCCTGAATGATCTTGAGGTCACGAACTACAAATTCGCTGTCGATTGTAATCGAGCAAAAGGCGCGCAATCGATCGTCGACATCTGTTACGAGTTTGATGCGGACTTCGGTAATCTGCACGTAAACGCCCCTCAATGGTGCTAATTTGACAACGGTGCGCAAAACATACCGCTCACCATCATGGAGTATCGTCGGAACTGCACACGGTTTCGTCTGAACGAACTGTTCGCAAATAGGGTAAGACCCCTTAGGTTTATGGCGATCTGTACATCGTTTTAGCAAGCACAATCGTAGCAACGCATCGAATCGGCAAAATAATTTCGGCAGTTGCTGTTTTGGGGACACAGGTTCATCGTCCCCCAGATCGATCTCTCGCCAACGGAAGAAGTGCCTGAGCAATTAGGAAAAGCACCAACGGAGTGAACCAAAGCACTCGAGCGACATGGAGAATCCAGTCGGGCAAATTCACGAGCTGGGCAATCACCAGATAGGCCACCATTCCAAACATCATGAACGTCAGAATGCCACAACCGATTGCCGTCATCTGGCTTTTGAAGACGCCTTTCTCACTGCCAGAATCAAAGTGCACATCAACCGTGCGTTTTCTACGGAGCGATTTCTGAACGGCCTCGGTTAACTCCAGCGTGACCGAGAATGCTTCCATCCACTTGATACATTGATCTCGATGCAAGCACAGGAACTCAATGCGATCCAGTGAACGCTGATCATCCCGGATCACGTTGTCGACTATCGAACCATCAGTTCTGTTGGAACGCAGGACGCTCGATTGAGAGCCAGTCACATCCAGCCGCGGCCGAAGGGTCAACATCCCAGGCGGACACACCACCTCGGCGGCGTCCTGAGAGTTCAGTGTAATCAACCGCGAAAGAAAAGCACCGTCCGGGGCGTGAGCTTCCAGAGCTGTGACCTGAGTATATTTGAATCCACTCGCCGATAGAGAATCAAGACCGCGTTGAACGCTGCTTCGCAACGTCTCCGGCTTCGAATCTTCAACCGAAATCTCAAGTGACAATTGCAACACTGATCCCGGATCCATCGCAAAGTGCAATTGTTCCACAGGCAGATCCAGGCAGGCGAACCGACCAATCCAGGGGACAATCGAATACTTCGACTCATCAAGAATCAAATGCAGCTCAAAGGAGAACGCCGGCGAGCACGACACTGGAGGAACGACGACAACATGCTTGTCCGCCTGCGACGCCGCTCGAGCCACCCGAAGTGCTTCTTCAAGATCATCGTTCGCGATGACGACGACTTCGACAGCCGGGTCCAGTATCGCCTCCTCAGCCGAAGATGCGAGCCGCAGAGGAAGTCGGGCACTAACGGCTGCATCCGCAAGTGCACCCGAAACCGCGCACGGCATCAGAGCGTGCCGCGACGAAGTGGCGATCTCTCGAAGCAGGCCAGCCGCGGCTTTGCTGTTTCCAACGACGCTGAATTTCATTTCTTGCTCTTGATATCGAGTCTTCGCAACGAACGCCTTCAGGCGTCTTGAGGATTGTCCTCAAACGAGAAGGTTGCCGAATCTGGTGCTGCGACAACGTATGAAGTTGTGCTTGAGAGAATTAGTCGCTTCACCCATTTTTTGTCAGAACTTAGATTTGGTTTAGAACGCGAGTCAACAGAGCGGCTCGCGACCGTAGATTCGCCGCTCCGTAGATTCGCCGCTCCGTCAGCGAAATTGTCACACAGCAACCTCTGTATCAATAAATGAAAAAGCACTCACCCATAGTCAGGAAACGAACGCTCCCTTGCCGACCGTTCAAGCAAACCACAATCCCCGGCGGTGACACACTGATGAAGGCAGTTTAGACCGAAGGAATCACCGGTCGAGCAACTTCGGTGGCGAAAGTGTTGGTTCCCAGAGTCGGACTTATCGGATCAATTTTGTGCCAAAGATTCTCAAAGCGATTTTTTTGCATGGTGCTTCAGGCAAACTGGCCGCCTCCTGTGTTAAAATCGCCGTTTCAGTTGCCGAGTCACTCAGATTGCGTGCATCGGCGCCATGTCAAAGTGTTTCGGTGCTTCAATGATAGCTTCAGGCGGTCCGATATGAATACTCCCACCCCCGTGGTCGGCGTCGTAATGGGAAGTCGATCGGACTGGGAAACCATGACGGCTGCGGCCGAGATGCTTCAACAGTTCGGCGTTCCTCATGAATGCCGAATTGTGTCAGCTCACAGGACGCCCGCATGGATGTCCGAGTATGCGACCGAGGCCGAATCTCGTGGACTGAAAATAATCATCGCGGGCGCAGGAGGAGCCGCTCATCTTCCGGGAATGATTGCTGCTCAAACGGTGCTGCCAGTTTTGGGAGTGCCTGTTCAAAGCAAGGCGTTGAATGGGCTCGATTCGCTGCTTTCGATCGTTCAGATGCCAGGCGGAGTGCCCGTGGGAACTCTGGCCATCGGAGTCCCCGGAGCTCGCAACGCTGCGCTTTTGGCGGTTCGAATTCTGGCTATCACCGATCCAAAACTGAACGAGCAACTTCATCATTTTCATCAGCAACAGGCCGATGCCGTGCTGAAGGACTCAGATCCATCACTGTAGCAGCACTATTTTCGCCAATCTGACAAATTGCTCTTTTCGCCAAACCGGAGCTCCGTTGCTGTCATTCTCTGAATCAGACTCTCGCCGCGATGTCCTTGTGACTGGCATCGGCCTGGTGACTCCGCTGGGCTGCTCGGCGACGGAGACGTGGAATAGCTTACTTCGAGGCGAGCGAGCGGGGAAGAATCTTTCGCCTGGCGACGTCGACCATTTCGACGCGCTCCATGAGATCGCTGGACTGCGGCTCATTGGTGCTCCAGTCGACCATGTCGAAGTTCAACGTCGATTGTTGGCTTCATCGTTGTTGAATGTTGCCGATCCGTCCATGAAATCGGCCTGGCTTTCCGAACCGCTGCTTGAAATGTCGCTGCTAGCGCTGGATGAGGCTCTGTCGGAGGCGAAGATTTCTCTGCCGCTCTTGAATGCTGACCGATCAATGGTCGTTTTTGGGAATAGCAAAGGCGGTCTTCGGACGGCGGAAGAACTTTCACGACGAATTCATTGTCGACCGAAAGTGCTGGTCACGGCAGCGGGAAGTCCCACGGCAGCTGATTCGCATGCGGAAATCGTGGACACTCAAAACAGCATCGGCGACCTTTGGCAGTTCGCATTTCAGCCAGACAGTGTAACAAGGGCCATCAGTGCTCTTACCGGAGCCACGGCCGGAAGCAGTTGCCCCGTCGCGGCATGTGCCACGGGTTTGATTTCCGTTCTGCAGGGTGCGGCGATGATTCACGCGGGCCTTTGCGATGTCTGCATCGTCGGCAGCGCGGATGCTGCATTGCGGGCGTCCGTCCTTGCGTCGTTTCATCGATTACGAGTCACGTCGCGACACGACGATGGAGCCACAGCCTGCCGTCCGTTCGATGAATCGCGAAACGGTTTCATTATCGGCGAAGGCGCGGCGGTGATGATTCTTGAATCTCGTCGACACGCGCAGGCTCGAGGTGTGAATGGAATTGCTCAGGTCAAAGTTGGCGGCTGGCTCAATGATCCCACTGGGATTACTCAAATCGATACATCGGGAGAAGTGGTTGCCGAGGTCCTGAACAGGACCGTCCGGAAGTTCTCCCTTACGCCGCAAACGATTTGTCTCCACGGAACGGGAACTGAATCCAATGATCTGGCAGAAGCGCGAGGCGTACATACGGTGTTTGACGATGCCGCGCCCGTAAGTTTCGGTGTCAAAGGCGCCCTTGGACACTTGCTGGGAGCGGCAGGCAGCGTGGAAACGGCGTTGACTCTGCTGGCCTTGAAGCATCGGCAGATCCCTGCCACGATGAATCTGTCAAACGTGGATCCTCGCTGCAGGATTCCTCTTTCGACGGAGTCCCAATCAATGCCATCGCTGCATCGAGCAGCCAAGTTGTCACTGGGCTTCGGCGGCCATGTGGCGTGCGGAATCTTTGACGCTGTTTGAATTAGAGTTATCTTCAGAACGACGCGGTTCGACTCTCAGGAATCATTTTCCAGTTCAGCGACTCTTGTCTGCACGATTTGACCGGTGAACCTGTCGCCGATACCCTCCTGGGCTGTGATTCGACCTTCACGAAATCGCTGCTTGTCTCAACCCATCTTCATTCAGATCGCCTGTACTTTCATGAGCAAATCCAGTCCCCTGCGTGCACTAATCAGCGTCAGCGACAAAACCGGCCTCGAACCATTCGTGCGAGGTTTGACCGAGCTGGGCTTTGAAATCCTCTCCACTGGCGGGACTCGAAAATCGCTCGAGGCGGCTGGCATCCCTGTTATCGATGTCACGACTTATACTGGCTTTCCGGAAATCATGGATGGCCGAGTCAAGACGCTTCATCCCAAAGTTCACGGGGCGATTCTGGGCCGACCAACACTGGCATCAGATGCTGCGGCGATCCAGGCTCACGGTATCATTCCGTTCCAGCTCGTCGTGGTGAATCTGTATCCGTTTCAGCAGACCGTGGCGAAGCCTGACGTCACGTTCGATGAAGCGATCGAGAACATCGATATCGGTGGACCTTCCATGGTTCGCTCAGCAGCAAAGAATCACGCTCACGTCGCCGTGGTGACTCAGCCATCGCAATATGACGAAGTGCTGTCGCAACTGAAAAGCGGCTCGCTGGACGAAAGCTTTCGTCGTCGACTTGCCGCTCAGGCCTTTGAGATGACGGCCACTTATGATCGTGCGATCAGTGACTACATGCTCAAAGTCACCTCTGTGGATTCGGACAGTGCGACTTCGTTCGGTCAGCGATTGTCGTTGTCGTTCAAGCTGCAGCAGGAACTGCGTTACGGTGAAAATCCCCACCAGAAAGCCGCGTTCTATGTCGAAGATCATCCAGCCGCGGGTTCTCTGGCCAGTGCGAAACAGCTCGGCGGCAAAGAGCTGTCGTATAACAACCTTCTGGACCTCGATGCCGCAAAAACAATCGTCGGTGAATATTCACAGCCCGCTGCGTGTGTGATCAAGCACAACAATCCGTGCGGTTGTGCGATCGGCGAAACACTGGCC
>JANMEV010000444.1:0-9028 GCA_031377305.1 Planctomycetota bacterium
TCGACTGGGTCTCGAACTTGCCGAAGGCCGTTATGTACTTCGGGGCCCTCAGTTGCCTTACTCAATTCAGCTTGACGTCACGGCGAGCGCTGAGCAGGAGTTGCTGTTCGTTGATCTCACTCAAAGTACTGCTCGATTGCCGATGCTAAAGATGAAGCCTGACCGACAGGTGATCACCGTGTCCAATCAGGGGACTCACGAGGTGCTTCTGCGTGTCGAACGCAGTTCAACGTCGGACGATGCCATCACTGCACTTCAGGCGGCTTCGATGCCATTCTTTAAAAAACTTTTTCCTCAGGAGATACTATCCGCTCAGCAAGTCACCAGCGTTCAAATAATGACGTTTGTTATTGTCACGACACAAACATCAGAATCGCTGGCGAGCCGTTTTGGTGAACTTGAATCATGCGATCTGCTGAAGGACCATCTGGAACGACTCATTGATTTTGCAACCATCTGCGAAGGTGTTTTCGTGCGGCCCTTTCGTGAAGGAGGGATGCTTGTCTTTCGTAGTCCGGCATCGGCGATACAAGCCGTCAATCAAATTGTCAGCACAATACCCATTCGAGCCGGCGTCATGGCATGGCAACCGATCATCGTCGTCCATCAGGGGCCAACAATGGTGACAACCCTCAACGGACAACTGGAGTATCTTGGCTCGGCGATTCGCATCGTTCAGGACTTAACGACCTCAGGAAAACCGGGCGAAATCACCACCACGTCCGTGTTTGCTGATAGTCTGAAATCTGCCAACTTCGAGTTGCTTCCCGATGACACTCCTGAGGCTATCCACGCCCGATCACCCGGGGAAACAAGCACCAGAGCATCGGCGATACGATTTCGCCCGCTCGCTGGTTTACGATAAGGACCTGGCGATTCTGCCGCAAAGGGATTGCCAATCACTCAACGAACGAACCTGGGCGGTTTCTTCGTCAAAGTGCTTTCTGTTGGGGCTGTCTCATCGGATTGCAATCGTTTTGTCGTTTTCGGCGATTCGAATGGTGATCGTCGCTGAGGATTTTCGCTATCGACTTGCCCAACGAGGGTTCAGTTGCCACGATGAATGCACCCCAGCGACGATTCGACGGTTCAAAAGATGTTTTACATCGGTCCGAACGGCAGAATCATCCTACGACATCCCACCCGTTTTGCCGCGTCTTGAACGCGACAACTGCAGGACCTGCCACCATGCAAACGAAAATCCGCTCCGCTTTAATGTTCACTGTTCTGTCTATTGCTGTCCCGTCGTTCTGCGAAGTAGCTGTCGCGGCCGAAGTACGAGATCGAGCGGTCGTGAGCCTGACGTTTGATGACGTTCCTGAGTCCAACGCTGCTGTCACCGCCGATACGGCCAAAGCGGGAAAGGTCACGGACTCAGCCACGCTCACCCGGATGCCATCGCGAATTCCATCGGCCTTCGTCGCAGGCAGTCAGGGATATTCGCTGATTCTCGACCCCGCGCGGCAACAGCAAGTCGTTATCGCAAACAGCGAAGACACGAGCCGACCTGACGCCGTTTCGATCACCGGACTCTTCGCCAGCATGCATCCTTTGAACGACACGGTATTCCATGGACTGTTTGCAAAACGCAAGCCCGGTGGTGGTGATCACTCGAACTATGGCATCAACTTTCAGCCGTCGGGCGACATCTTTCAGGTCTACGTCAACGATGGCACGGGCTACAAAGTCGCATACTTCAGCGTGAAATCCTCCATCGGTTTTCGTCGCCGAGTCCACTTGTCCGCTTGTCTTGATCCGGGCGATGCTCCCGGCGCGGATGCGGATGCTGATGTTGACGACGTTCGAGTTCGACTGTTTGTCAACGGTCAGGCGGCAACGCCAACGTCGGCCATTGGCGGTCTGGTGGAAGGTACGACGGGATGGCTGCAGGATGTCTCACTTGCCAAATGCACTAGCGATACACCTTTCACAATCGGCTCCAGCTTCACTGATGGCGAGATGATGCGTCTTATTTGCGACGACATTCATCTGTTCGCTGAAGCCCTCAGCGACGACGATGCGAAAGCCCTCTTTGCCGAAGTAACTGGTCCATCGGCCGGTGAGATTTCTCAAGAGCAGGGCGGAGTCTCCGAAGCCGCACAGATGGTGCCTGCCATCACGTCCATCTCGCCACATTCGATGCAGGTCGGCCAGAAATCGCGAGTCACAATCGGAGGACAGAACCTTGCCAACGCTCGTTTGCATTCGGAAGTTCACGGACTCACCGCAAGCGTCGTGGAAGGCGGAAATGCTGGTCAGGGGCTCTTCGACATTGCTGTGGAACCGAGTGTTGTGCCGGGGCGATATCTTGTCCGATGTGTCACGCCCAGTGGCGTTAGCAATCCGCTGATCATCTCCGTCGACAATGTGGCCACTCAGCCTGATGGAACATTTACCGAAGCGAATGCAGCGATCGCATTTCCCGTTGCTGTCAGTGGCGTGATCTCCGGAACCGAGCAAAAACGATTGTGGTTCAAGGGAACCGCGAATCAGAAAATCGTCGCTGAAGTCGAAGCCGCTCGCGTTGGCTCGAAGCTCGATCCTGTTGTCGAAATCCGTTCTCAAACCGGAGCACCGCTCGCTCTTCAATGGCAGCAAACTGACCTGCGCGGCGACGCGCGAGCTTCAGTTATTTTGCCTGCGGACGGACTGTATTTCGCGGAAGTTCACGATCTGCAATTCCGAGCACCTGGCGGAAGCGTCTGGCGATTGATCGTGGGCGATCTGCCGCCGGGTTCACTCGCCTTTCCAGCGACAGTCACATCCGCGAGCACTGCGGTTCGCACGGTTGGCGGCGACAGAATTTCCGAGGCCGTCTCCGTAAAGGCGTCAGCCGGTCAGGTGACGATTGAGTCGGGAACATCGTTGCTGCCACTTCCCGCACTGCTCACGGACGCGGGGACTCAAGTAACGGAACCAATGGAAGGCACATTCCCGGCAACGCCGTTGGACGCAACATTTATGACGTCGCCGTTTCCGGCCCTGTTGGTCAACGGACGAATTTCGGTGCCAAAAGAATCGGACTCGATCCTGCTGACGGTGACTCCCGGACAGACGCTTCACTTTTCCGTCGCCGCAAAGCAACTCGCGTCGCCGCTGCGAGCCCACTTGACACTGTTCAACGGCGATGCTGTGGTTGCGCAGAATGATGGTGAATCGGCCGCTTCGGATCCGTCGTTTACGTTCGCTGTACCCGACAAAGTGACTCAGTTGCGAGTTCAAATCCGGGATCTCAACAACAAAGGTTCAGCCGGCTCGACCTATCGCCTTCTCGTCGCTCGCACAGACCGTCAGGCGTTTGTGGTCACAACAAAAGATAGCGCCCTGCGACTGCCAACGAACGGTTCGGTGCCGCTGCAACTGTCGGTGGTCCGACAATCTCCGTCCTTCCGGTACATCGGGCCTATTCGGCTGTCTGTCAAGGGAGTTGCCGGAGTCACTGTTGTGCCGGAGTCGATCCCTGCAAGCGACCAAAATCAGCAAGTCATCGTCATGCTGACTCGATCAGCATCCGCGGATGCTGCTGGCATCGCTGCTGGACAGTCACTGACAATTGATGCGAAGGCCGAAGGTGCCGAACCCGTCTTTTCCACAACGGCGGCGATTCAATTGGATACTCTACCGAGCGGTTCGCTCACTCTGCCGGATGATTCGCTGGTCGCCGGCCCTGCGGATTCTGTCCCGGCGGCAATCGTGATGGATGGCATTCCGCCAGTTCTGCTGCGAGGAATCACGACGACGCTTCCGGTGCGAGTCATTCCCTTGACCGAACAGATTCCAGCCTTCGCCCGCTTCGAAATGATGTCCAACGAACCCGCTCGACGCGAAGATCCGAATAAGCCGGACTCGCCGCTGAAGCCATCGGTTCGGTTGGATGAATTCCAGTTCGGTCCCGTGTCGCAGGGAACATTCCCGCTGACCCTGCGAGTCCCCTCAGACACGCCATCATCGACGATCGACGCTTTGATCTCAGTCGATTTCGTCCCTCAGCCATTGGCTCCAGCCAGCGGTTCAAAGTCATGGACCGCGCCGCTGATGCTGTTCGTCGATGATGCCGTGACAATGATGGCATCGGCCGAGCCCATCAAGGGAGCAAAAACCACAACCGTGAACTTCACAGGCTCGATTCGGCGACATCCGCTGTTCACGGATGCTGCGACAGTAATCGTCGAAGGTCTTCCGCAGGGATTCACGACGACTGCTGCAACAGTTCCCGCCGATCAGTCGACGTTTACCGTTTCCGTGACAATCCCGGAAGCCGCCGCCGCTGGTGAAGTTCCAAACCTGGCACTCCGAGTTCAACACGCCAACGGCAGCCTGATCAGCAAACCAACGCCGGTCAAACTGATCGTTGAGTAAGACTTCGAGACTGCGCAGTCGCGGCATCGCCGGCATCCGAATTCCAACGAATCCAGCGACATCGATCGTCGAAGCTGTTCGGTTGCGTGCTTGAATCGCTCACGTTCGCAGGAATTACAAACTAGCGTTCAGCGGTGAATTGAACGATGCGGGCGAACGGGGTAGATTCGCGGGACTACGGAACAGCCAGACTTATGGAGCAAAAAAGGTCCCATGTTACTGTCAGAACTGCCCATCAGCGGGGCCTGGGGCGAAAGGCACCTGCTGGGATTGGAGCGATTGTCAGCCGAACAGTTGACGACCGTTCTTGACCTAGCCGAACACTACGACCGTGTCACTCAGGGCGGAACTCAACGTCTGGACGTGCTGAAGGGTCTGGTGGTTGCCAATCTGTTCTTCGAAAATTCCACTCGAACTCGAACCAGCTTCAGCCTGGCCGCTCGTCGACTGGGTGCGGACACGGTGGACTTTTCCGCCAGCTCCAGCAGCCTTTCCAAAGGCGAAACCTTCATCGACACGGCCCTCACTATCGAAGCGATGGGCGTCGACATGGTGGTCTGTCGTCATCGCACACCGGGTGCGCCGCATCTGCTGGCTCGGCACCTGAAAGCCAGCGTTCTCAATGCGGGCGATGGTACTCATGAGCATCCAACTCAAGGCCTTCTGGACATCTACACGATTCGCAAACAGTGCGGTCGAATCTCAGGACTGACCGTCGCACTTGTTGGCGACATTCGACACAGCCGAGTCGCTCGATCCAACATTCACGGCCTGGTCACGCTTGGCGCACGAGTCATCGTATGCGGACCAGCGACGCTGATTCCCAGCGACATCACTCGGCTGGGTGTCGAAGTCGCCTACAACCTTGACGAGATTCTGCCAGAAGTCGATTGCGTCAACCTGTTGCGAGTCCAATTCGAACGCCAGCGCGGCGCGTTCTTTCCATCAATCGCAGAATACGCACATCTGTTTGGGATGAACGGTGACCGTATCCGTCGGGCAAAAGAAAGTCTGATGGTGCTTGCTCCGGGTCCGATCAATCGCGGTGTTGAGTTGACCCCCGACGTGGCGGACGGCCCCAATTCTCTGATCCTCAACCAGGTTTCCAACGGACTGTTGATTCGAATGGCATGCCTCACATTGCTGACCCAGGAACGCCGCCGAATTCAGGGAGGCCAGTCATGAGCAACCTGCTGATTCTAGGCGGACGAGTCATCGATCCGGCCAATAACCTTGACGGCATCGCCGACGTACTGATTCAGGCCGGACGCATCGCGGCGGTAACACTCCGACCAACTGGTGCAGCCGCGCCCGTCGCGCCCGCAGGCACAGAAGTCATCGATGCGACAGGGTTGATCGTGAGCCCCGGCTTCATTGATACTCACGTTTCCCTGCGAGAGCCTGGCTTTGAAGAAGACGAATGCACCGCATCCGGAACCGCCGCCGCGCTGGCCGGGGGATTCACAACAATTGCAGCGCAGTCGGACACAAGCCCTGTCGTTGACAATCGCTCGGCGGCGGAGTTCATTCGGCTTCAGGCGGAACGAGCCGGCAATTGCCGCGTTTATCCGCTCGGAGCTGTGACCAAGGAAAGCCATGGTGAAGAACTGGCCGAAATTGGACAACTGGTCGAAGGCGGCGCGGTTGGGTTCTCAGATGCGAAGCGTCCCGTCGCGAATTCGGAAGTGATGCGGCGAGCTCTCGAGTACACTCGGATGTTCAACCGTCCGATTCTGCACTTCGCAATGGTGCCAGAGTTATCCGAAGGCGGTGTGATGCACGAAGGCTTTCAGGCAACTCGCCTGGGCCTGCGAGGAATTCCGGCAGCCGCTCAGGATATCATGACCGGACGCGATATCGCTCTGGCTGAATTGACCGGCGGTCGAGTCCATTTGATGTGCGTGACAACGGCCGATTCGGTCGAACGAGTTCGGCGTGCTCAGGCGGCTGGCATTTCAGTAACCGCGGACGTGACGCCCCATCATCTGCTGTTGACCGACGAAGTGATGGATTCGTTCGACACCATGTACAAATGCCATCCGCCGCTGCGATCGGCCGAACATGTTGCGGCGTTGATCGCGGGACTGAAGGATGGAACACTCTCCGCGATTTCCGCAGATCATCAGCCGCTGGCTTTCGAAAAGAAGCAGGTCGAACTGGACAACGCGCCGCCGGGAATCTGCGGCATCGAAACTCTGCTTCCGGTCTGCATCAAAGCCCTGATCGAACCGGGGCATCTGACATGGTCGGACCTGATCTCGCGTCTCACTACCGGGCCAGCCGCTGTGCTCGGACTGAAACATGGAACGCTGGGACCAGGTGAGCTCGCCGACGTAACATTGATCGATCCAACACAGCAATGGACCGTGCGCGCGTCTGACTTCCGATCGAAAAGTCGAAACACACCGTTCGACGGAATTCAATTCACCGGCCGAGTTGTCGCGACGATCGTCGAAGGCGAAGTTCGCTATCGATTAAGTCGTTAAAGCATCCAGACACGAAGGTTGGACATTCCTGTCCGACTTCCCGCCGATTCACCTTAGTGCCCAACTGCTCCCACTAAATCAACGAATTCAGGCCTAACGGCGAAGTAAAGAAACTCGAGCACACCATGCCCACAACCATCGTCGCGTTTGAAACATTCGACCTCCGATTTCCGACCTCGCAGCATCTGGACGGCTCGGATGCGATGAACCCGGATCCGGATTATTCAGCGGCCTACGTCGTGCTGAACACCAACTCGCAGGACTTCTCAGGATACGGCATGACGTTCACGATCGGCCGAGGAAACGAACTTTGCGTGGCCGCAATAAGAGCACTCGCCACTCTACTGAAGGGCCAGTCAGTTGAAGCATTGATGGCGGAACCTGTCACTCTTTATCGGAGACTGACTGGCGATAGTCAGCTTCGCTGGGTCGGTCCGGAAAAGGGAATCATTCATCTGGCAGCGGCCGCAGTCATCAACGCCGTGTGGGACCTTTGGGCGCGAATCCAAAGCAAACCGGTTTGGCAGGTCATTTGTGATATGTCGCCGGAACAGTTCGCGTCGTGCGTCGATTTCCGGTACCTCACCGACGCCATGACAAAGTCACAAGCCGTCGAACTGCTCGATCGATTCGCTTCGACTCGGCAAAGTCGCATCGAAGAACTTCACGCCGGTGGCTACCCGAGCTACACAACATCCGCTGGCTGGCTGGGCTACTCTGATGACGCTCTTCGCGAAAAGTGTACCGACCTGAAAGCGCGCGGTTGGAGTCATTTCAAAATCAAGGTAGGACGGGATCTCAACGACGACCTTCGACGCTGCAGCGTACTTCGACGAGAAATGGGCGATGCGGCACATATGATGATCGACGCCAATCAGGTTTGGGATGTTCCACAGGCCATCGAATGGATTCGCCATCTCGCGCCGTTCCGTCCATGGTTTGTTGAGGAACCCACATCGCCGGACGACATTCTGGGGCATCGAGCGATCTCCGAAGCGATCGCTCCGATTCGCGTCGCAACCGGGGAGATGTGTCACAACCGGATCATGTTCAAGCAGTTCATGCAGGCGAACGCATTGCAGGTTTGTCAGTTGGATTGCTGTCGACTGGGCGGAGTCAACGAGGTGATGGCTGTGCTTCTTCTGGCTGCGCGGTTCAAGATCCCTGTGTGTCCTCACGCTGGCGGAGTCGGACTGTGCGAATACGTGCAGCACGCCAGCATCGTGGACTATGTGTGCGTTTCAGGTTCGATGGAAGACCGAGTGACCGAGTACTCTGACCATCTTCATGAACACGTTTGTGATCCCGTCAACATGCGAAATGGTCGCTACATGCCACCATCCGCCGCAGGTTACAGCGTCAAATTCACCGACGATGCGTTGCATGGGTTTTCGGTGACGTGACACGCAGCAATCGCCGGGCGTAATTCGAGCCGTCGATGTCACTCAGGTGATCAGCGGATCGTCCACGACAATCGGACGGCGACGATCGAGCGGTGTGGCTTTCCATTCGGCGGACGACTTGACCGGAGGAGTCTCTTTTTCGTCCTTCAACGGCGGCAACTCTTTCGGAGTCGGCAGTTTTGATTGATTGCCGCCGACGGGCAATTTAATGACGGTCTTTGCCGACGCGGTGGCCTCGACTGCAAGACCGTCTGACTGCGATACTGGTCCCACCGGAATTGCCGACGGAGCAGTTGGAATTGCCAGCAATGGCCCGGGTGCCGTTGCATCGTTTGAAGCTTGTGATGATGGATCATTCACAGTTGGCATGTTCAGCGGAACGGGATCAATCATCGGGGCCACGGCCTCCGCAGTCCCGGCAGTGATCTCTGGTCGTTCTGCCGAGACAGCAGACTTGGATGTCGTCGAATCGCTCGCAACGTCAGGTGTCGTTGTCGGAATCGTGAGGTCCAAACCTGCCGACGCAGACGCTTCTGAACTCGGCATTGGCCGCGGGCTCACTGCGGGCGCGGTTGGCGTGGGAGACAATGGCTCAACTGTTCCCGCTTCAGTCTTCACGGGCTCAGCCTTAGGCGGCTCAGTCGTTCCCGGTTTGACCGGCTCTGGTTGAACTGCCCCTGGTTCGGCAGGCGATGGATTTGTCGGTGTCGGCTCAACCGGCACCGGGTCTGACGGATCCGGCAATGGCACCGGTGTCAGAGGACCTGAACTTGGCGCTGC
>JANMEV010000225.1:0-4242 GCA_031377305.1 Planctomycetota bacterium
ATCACGTTTGATCTGAGTCGACCGATAGTCCCACCAGCTATTCGCACCCGACTGAATGACAGAACCCAGCTGACCCGTCGCCGCCTGTGCTCCGATCACAAAAAAGTCCGTCCCAATCTTGCGCTGAATGCCGCGATGAAACTGCTCGCCAATCACCACGCGTTCGCGATCGCTGATTTCCACCTGACCAATTTCATCCAGAATCGACCGATAGAGCGTAATGACTTCCGGATCTTCGATCTGATTCAAATCAAGATTGTTCAAAATACGCTGCTGCTCTTCCAGCAAAACGCTCTTCGATGGAGCACGCCGAATACGATGCAGCGCGGCCCGGCAATAGTTAAGCGTCACAGCCGTGTTCCGGCGGCTTACTTCAGTAGCGGACGTGACACGTTGCTGGGAATCCTGCCCGCTTGCAGTCGCGTTCAAGAATGCCAACGTGACGGCAAAAAGCCAAACCCCAAAGAAGCTCGGCATCAAGAAGATGCATGGCCCCCGTGAGGCCGATGAGGCCCGGAAATTGTGTTTCATGGTTTCAGTCACTGATCCTGAGACGTCTTTCGCAGTCGTGCTTGCGACGGTCTTCGTCGCTTGGTCAAAACTCCTGACCAATCCAGGCACTCTTCTGCAAAGTTACATCTCAAACCAGCCGACGTCAGCTCTTCCATGAACCGCGCAGCCGAACACTCACCATGATTTCATTTCAGGACTCGGAGACAACTGGTAATCCCTTCCATGCTGAACTTCGACTGACGAAATAAACGCTTCTACCTGGAAGGGAGCATGGGAAGAATGCAGCAACTGCCGAAGCTGCGGAGAAATCGGCGATTTATGCCGAGACTTCCATTTGCCCCACTTTGCCACAACAAGACCGGCAGCGGTCTTTCCTCTGGCCACAAACCGCCTAAAACGTTACATCGCTTACCAGAGGCGGACGCCTCAGCCCGAATCACTCGGATGCTACTGCTTCCGAAAGTTTTCCAGTTCCCAGCGCAATGACACGGAGGTCACCTGTGCGCGATAAGTTTCTGTCGTTCTCACTGCCGCTCATCGGTACCGAAGAAATCGATGAAGTTGTCGAAGCCCTGAAGTCCGGATGGCTGACATCCGGCCCTCGAACAAAGCAGTTCGAACAGGACTTCCGCACCGCCGTCGGCGCAACCTCCGCGCTGGCGTTGAATTCGTGCACGGCTGGGCTGCATGTGGCACTGAAGGTGCTGAATATCGGGCCCGGCGACGAAGTCATCACCACGCCGATGACGTTCGCCGCGTCCGTCAACGTGATCGAACATGTCGGAGCGACTCCGGTTCTCGTTGATGTCGAACCGGATACGCTTAACCTTCAACCAGACGCCGTCGAACAGGCGATTACGCCGAACACTAAAGCCATCATCGCCGTTCACTACGCCGGCCATCCCGTCGAACTGAACGCGTTGCGAGCTATCGCCGAACAGTATCAACTGCATCTGATTGAAGATGCTGCTCACGCCGTCGGAGCGGCATTCGAAGGCCAGCCAATCGGCTCAGGGTCGAACTTCACGGCTTTCAGTTTCTACGCGACAAAGAACCTGACAACCGGCGAAGGTGGAATGCTTACTGGCGCCACTGACCTGATCGACAGGGCTCGAGTTGTCAGCCTGCATGGCATGAATCGCGAAGCCTGGGGACGATATTCGGCCGGTGGCAAATGGGCGTACGACATCGTCGAGCCCGGTTTCAAGTACAACATGCCCGACATTCAGGCCGCCATCGGGCTGCAGCAACTGCGTCGTTTCGACCGCATGCAGGCTCGCCGTGAAGAGATCGTGCAAACTTACAACAAAGCGTTCGGCCAGCATGCCGCGTTTCATACGCCGACGACTCGTGACCACGTCACCAACGCATGGCATCTTTACGTGCTGCGTTTGCGAGCATCAGAACTGACGATCGATCGAAATCAGTTCATCGAAGAAATGACAGCCCGGAACATCGGCACGTCGGTTCACTTCATTCCGATTCACATGCATTCGTTCTACCGAAACAAGTACAGCTACGCTCCTGACGACTTCCCGGTCGCTCACGCCGCGTTTCAGCAGATGGTCAGCCTGCCGTTGTCGCCATCAATGTCTCATCAGGATGTCGCCGACGTCATCGACGCCGTGCTCGACATCCGCAGCAAATTCGCCCGCCGAAGAATGGCCGCGTGATGGAATGACCAATGCCCAATGAAGAATGACCAATGAGGAGATCACACTGGCTGTTGCGATTGCCTCATTGGTCATTGGACCTTAGTCACTGGTCATTCCCTATTTCCACTTCCAGCCGGTGACGCCCTTCAGGTTCTGGATACAGTCGGCTGGCCATTCGCCTCGATGTAGTTTGATGATGATTTCCGCGCCGAGAGCCCAGGTGGCATCGTGCGATTCGTTGTCCATGCCAGCGACGTGACCTGCGAGCAACACGTTGGGCATGCTGACCAGAGGACTACTGGCTGGCAGCGGCTCGACTTCGAACACGTCCAGTCCGGCGGCGCGAATCGTGCCGTTCTGCAACGCTCGAATCAATGCCGGCTCATCGATGAGCGGTCCGCGAGCCGTGTTGATGACGACTGCACTCTTCTTCATCGTCGCGAGAGATTTCTCGTTGATCATGTGCTTCGTCTCCGGCGTGGAAGGCGAATGCAGCGAAATAAAATCTGACTGCTTGAACAACTCTTCCAGCGACATCATCGTGATCCCGTGCTGCTTCACGAAATCGGCAGGAGCATACGGATCGAAACTGATCACTTTCATCCCGAGCCCGATCGCTCGCGTTGCTGTTGCCTGGCCGATCCGTCCAAGCCCCACCAGGCCCAACGTGCTGCCAGCGATGCGAGGCAACGGAATTCGATTCCATTCGCCTCGACGACACTCCTGATCCAGTCCCGGGAACCGGCGCCCCAATGCCATCAGCATCGCGATTGCATGTTCAGCAACGGAATGATGATTACATCCCGGAGTCGTGGCGACGACGATTTTTGCATCGTCGCAGGCCTTCAGATTGATCGCATCAAATCCCACGCCAGCCCGAGCGAGTACTCGAACCTGCGGAATCGCGGCGATCACGTTCGGGGGATACGGTTCTGAACCAGCAATGACCGCGTCAAATCCCTTCAGGGTGTCGATCAAAACGTCGTTGTTCCAAAGATCTCGCGACCGATCCGGGACATGACAATCGTAGCCAGCATCTGCGAACATCTTGAAATGCGGACCACTCTCACCATTCAACGCAGTGCACAAAACGCGTACCATGTGGGTTCCCTTGTCAGTATTCTCTATTCTATTTAACGGCAAGCCGAAGGCGACTGCGAGTAGCCGCTTGCGGATCAGGTCGGATTTTCTTCATGCGGAACGTAACAGTCATTCTCAACGCCGACAACCAGATCGTCGTTCATGTCGGCACCGAATCCCGCGCGGGGGAAAGTTATTATCTGGGACTGCAGCCGAACAGCGAAAGCTCCGAGTTTCGTCCGGCGACTGGAACAACGCAGCTCGTGAGCGAATGGATTCGGCTGCTCTCAAGTCTGCGTGATGGCGAGCAACTATTTCTGCCATTCGATTTTTCCGACGAGTACACTCGCTGGCTTCACTGCCATCGCGAAGCTCGCAACGTGACCATTGTCTTTGGTTGGGCAACGGTTGAAGGCTGGGCGATCTCACCCAAGGATCTCTCACCACACGCTCACGGCCTCCCCGGCTTCATGCCCGACGAACCGCTCATCTGCCAGACATTCTACCTCCCACGAATCCTCAACGACCTCCGCCACAGCCGAACAATCTTGGCCAACCAGGCCGAACACGAAAAGTTTCATCGCGGGACTGAAGACCGGCTGATGACGTGAGTTGTTGACATCGTTTGTTCGAGAAGTGAAGGTGGATGCGGCGATGTCGGCGCCATCGGAAGGGGAGTTTTCACCCTATCCAAGTCTCGGTATTCTGACTCAACTACGCTTTCCGAATGGCCTGCCGTTGAAGCAGTTTTGGGAACACCGGTTATTCGAAGCGGACGGGGAGGTCCAGCCGGACTGGAACGAACCGCTGGCCCAGGCGGCGCTGAAAGACGCTGCGGCCACCTGTCCTGCCGAATGGGAAGGCTGGGCGGTGGTCACCCAAATGGTGCCGGAGGACGTGCTGCGGCCTATCCTGGCCCAGCGGCGGCAGCGTCAACCCCGGCCGGTTTACCAGACGGAGCTGGTGCCCGACCGGTCCTGGTTCGGGGGAGGCG
>JANMEV010000538.1:0-4659 GCA_031377305.1 Planctomycetota bacterium
GTCGAAGACGCCGGAAAGACATCAATCCATGTACTGACTGGCGAAGGAACACCGTTCGGAGACGATGCCGCACCGGGAATTCGAATGATCACCGACGGAACCAGCAACACGATTCTGACGGTGATCGGCGGGCCGGATACAGCCGACGTTTGGACGAAGCCCGGCGGTTTGGAAGTCGATCCAAACGATCCACTGAAAGCCCTTGGCAAAGTCGATTCGCAATTTGAAGTCGGCTTCATGGATGGAAGCGTTCGATACCTGCCCAGGTCGATCGATCCAGAACAGTTCCTGCATCTGGTTCAGCACCAGGACGGTATTCCTGTCAACATGTCATTCGAAAGTGGTCCTTCGGCGACGTCGGTTCCGAGATTTGTCGTTCGTTCTGCTATACCGATCGACGCAAAGGCGCTGTTCACTTTGCTCAGGGTTGACGAGACTGTTGCAAAAGTAGACCTCGGCGGCCATCAAGCGACGCCCCTGCCAAACGGGGCTTTCATGGTCTTCCCGGATCCGCAAACAATGCTGGTCGGTACGGAGCGATGCGTGAAGCAAATGATCGCGGCACGCCAGAAGAGTGGCGAAATCAGGGCGGAGTTCGAAACGCTCTACGCCGCAAGCGACGCAGCCATCGTGATGGACATTGAATCGTTGAACGAAGAAATGCAGGATGCGTTCGTTTCGACACCGTTCGGGCCGATTCTCAAGACGATTGTTTCGGCAAACCTGGCACTCGATGCGACCGGCGGGAGTGATTCGCTGTTATCCATTGATATCGAAACGGATGGCAAAAAGTCGGCTCAACAAATTTCCGGGATGGTCAACGGCGGCTATCTGATGATGAAAGCCCAATTGTTGGCGGCCGCCTCGTCCGAAGAGCCTCGGTTGCCTGACGAAGGAATCGAAAAGTTGAGCGAATTGATGGATTCAGTGACAATTGAAGCTGATGAAGCGACTGTTTCTCTCACCATGCCGCGGATTGAACAGCCCGCCACCATGCTGAAGGATTTGACGCCGCTGATGAAGGCATTCTTCGACGGACTGCGAACCGAATTGAATCGCGGCAAGGAAGCTGAAGTACGACTCCCCATCAAGAGTATGGGACTGGCGATGCACAACTATCATGATACATACAACGGCTTCCCGTCGTGGAATTCGCCTCAGGATCCCAACGCCGGAAAAGGATTGAGCTGGCGAGTTCATCTGCTTCCGTTTCTCGACGAAGCCGCGCTCTATACAAAGTTTAATCTCGATGAAGACTGGGACAGCGAGCACAACAAGGCGTTGATCGAGCAAATGCCAGCCGTCTTCAAGTGTCCTGGTGTAGAAAAGTCTGGGCACACCAGCTATCACGTTTTTCGGGGCAAAAAAACACCGTTCGGTGCGGATGAACCTCAAGGCATGCGAAACATCGTTGACGGCACATCGAACACGCTGATGATTGTTCAGGCGGGAAGTGACACGGCAGACGTTTGGACCAAGCCGTCGGGCCTGGAATACGATCCCGAAGACCCGAAAAAGTGCCTCGGCAACATCGGCGAGCGATTTATCGCCCTGTTATGCGACGGCTCCTCTCGATTTCTCGACGGCGAAATCGACGACGACACACTGCTTCGCCTGATCGAACATGCCGATGGTCAGCCGGTGAGCCTTGATTTTGAATAGTGAGCTGCGGTTTTGCTCAGTGAACCGCTGGATGGTTGTGATTCCGAAGAATCATTGACGCCCCAGGTGCTACTGGGGCGTCAATGAAGCGGCGTACACCTTGGTTGGCGTTGATGCCACGGCTTTGTAGAACCTCGCGGCCGTAATACGTCGCCGATGCAAAAGAGGTTCGACGTCCCAAACAAGGACATCGCAACCTTTCATCAATCGGCGACGTGCTACGACTGTTGAATACAACCGATGGGGCTGGGCTCAGTTCTAAACGAGTTCGCACGAGACGAATTCGGCTACTTATTCTTGCTGACCGCAGTCATCGCAGTCTTTGCGACCGCGTAGCACTCGCGAATATCGGCGAGCGGGTTCTTTTCGTTCTCTTCGTATTCCAGCGACAAGGCACCATTTGATGGGAAGCCAGCCAACTCCAACTCGCTGAAGACTTCTTCGACGTTCAGATGTCCCTTGCCGAGAATCACACCTTTCGTCTGGTCCTTCATCTCAGCGAAGTCCTTGAGGTGAATTCCATACAGACGTCCCTTCAGCAGTCGAATCACTTCGGGAGCATTCTGCCCTGAACGAATGTAGTGGCCCAGGTCCGCGCAGGCTCCGATTCGCTCGTCGCGTTTTTCGATGACTCGAAGGACGTCAATCGCTTTGTTGTAACGATGATTCGGTCCGTGATTGTGAATCGCGATACGAATATCGAACTCCTTGACCAGTTCGTTCAGGCTGTCGAAGGAATCCAGATCCGGATCGGCTGAAATGCATGGTGCGCCGAGCTTCTTAGCGAACTCGAACGTCTTGCGATTCTTCGCCGCGTCCTTGGTGAATCCGTTCACGCCATGACCTGAGATCGACATTCCAAGATCCGTCACCTTCTTCTTTGTGGCCTCGATCAATTCGTCAGATGCATCCAGCGGCAGCATTCCGCTGTAGAATTCAACCTGCTCAAAGCCCATATCACTGGCATGCTTCAATGCCTCATCCAGCTTGTAGCCTCGCAGTGAGTAGAGCTGAATTCCAAGCTGCGGTGCTTTGTACTCAGCGGCACGGGCCATTCCCGGCAGCGCGCCGCAGGCGACTGCAGTTGCGGCAAGTGAAGCCGTGTGAAGAAAACTTCGGCGGGTTTGTAGAGACATCAATTGCTCCGAATGAAGTGGTGGGTTAGGAAGGAAAGTCGTCATGCAAGTTTACGGAGCAGGAGTGTCGGCCACAAGTCGGCGGAAAGATATCGTTCGGTCGTGCGGCAGTTGTCATTCAGCGAGGCCGCAGTGATCGTCATCCTGATTCCATTGTATCACCGCTAACGAACCTCGCTTCGTTTTGAATCGATCCATTTCTCAACAGCACTGGCGACTCGGTCGGCGACGGTTCGTCGATTGAGATACAAGTGCACGGATGCAAGCTGCCCGGCTCCGCAGCGGTCGCGAACGTCATCGCTGAGCATCACCGTTCCAATGAAGCATGGCTGAGTCAACTCCCAGGTATCTCGCTGACTGCTTTCCTGCGACGGGATAGCATGTACAGCCAGCGGACCACCCGCCGTCGCGGCCAGCGCCGGGTGAATCAATTGTCCGGACGCACGTGGATCAACTTCCGTGAGAGTCCCCGAAACAGGCTCGTGCATCGCACCACGAAAGCGGACCACAACCGTTTCGCCACGCACACCAAGCGTCGCTTCCAGATCGCTCTGCGATACGACGACTCGAAGGTTCTTCTCCGCAGCATCGCCGACGACGCAGACTTGTTCGCCCGACGAAAGATACTGCCCGGGAAGGTTGGTGATGTCGTCGGCAATGACGATTCCCGACACCGGCGTTCGGATCGTCAGTTCATCGCGGCTCCGGCGTTTCTCGCTAAGTTTCGTTCGCAGCGACGTCAGCGTCACATCTTCAGTCTGCCGTGATGCGATGTCTCCGGCAGTCTGGAACTGCTGGCAGCGAATCTGGGACCTTGCCACTTCGACCTCAAGCTCCGCGATTTCAAAATCAATTTGCGGATTCGCTAACTGCAACAAAAGATCGCCCGCTCTCACTGTCTGGCCGGGACGCACGAAAACGTCCGACACAAATCCAGCCACTGTGCATCGCACGGTTTCCGCCGGAACAAAATCCACCACGGCGGGCAGCACCAGTTCCTCCTGCCAGAGCACGCTTCGCCCGGCCACGAAACAAACGGAGAGCGTTGCTGCTGAAATCACAACAAAGCGAGTCCGCGATGGTCGCTCAACGATATTCGCCGAAACGAAGTAGTGAAGTCCGCGAACAATCGGCAGAGCGAGCCACAGTACAGCCGAAAGAATCGCCAGCGGCACTCCCGCTCCGTGAAACAACTTCTCCGCCGCAAAGATCATGGAGATTGTCATAAGCACCTTCCAGCAGGCTGCGATCACGCCGTAGGTCGCGAGCAACAGCGTCTGGCGAAACGGACGATCTTCATTCGAAAACCGAACGCCAAAGAAGACTCGCTTAGCCATCTGCATGACAAGTCGCTGCGCAATCTGGGCGAGGTTGGGCAGCTCAATCCAGTCTGAGAAAATGTAGTAGCCGTCGAATCGCGTCAGGGGATTCATGTTGAAGAACAACGTCATCACACCGCCGGTCAACGCCACCTGCAGGCACAGCATTCTCAGCAAAGGGTTGTCGCTGTAGCTGCGAACGAATATCGCCAGCGAGGCAATCAGCAGCTCCACAAAGATCCCGGCAAACGCGACGTGCATCCGTTGCCACTTGGAAGGAAGTCGCCACGCGGACGAAACATCCACAAACGGCATCGGAACGAACATCACCGTGTTCAGGCCAAAGACGCGAACGGTGCCTCCATAGGAAAGACAGCAGAGCCCGTGTGAGATTTCATGCGCCACCTTCAATCCGCACCAGACCAGCGCCAGCCAAAGCCAGTTTTGCGGGGCGATGACCGGTAGAGAATCATGAGCGATGCTTCTCCAGTCAATCAACAGCCGGATACCACCAAGACATAATACGCAGGTCCAGACAAGCC
>JANMEV010000544.1:0-19876 GCA_031377305.1 Planctomycetota bacterium
GAGGCTTTCGCCGTAGCATCTGTTTCCGCCCACACGGCGCTGATTGTGAATTTGCTGGGATAGCCCAGCCCCGGAAAGAACGGTGTGGCCTTCGATTCGCCAACCGAGGAGATCGTTAGGTCTCCGGATGTCGTGATGATCGAGTTGCCGATCACGTTGACATTTGAAGTAGCTTTTGAGAACGACACAGGAGCCGAGTCAATGAACGGAAACACCATGTCCAGGACGGTTTCATCATCCGGCAGCACGACGTCGCCGGTGATTGTCGTCGCCAGCGATGTCTCCTGAACCAGTGAGAACTCCGGCTTCAGCGTCAGCGTCAGTGGTGTGACGGTCGCAATAATGTAACTCTCGTTGTTGTTTGCCGTTCCGCGAGCGAGTATCGACTGACCGATCACGAAACCATCGGTAATCCAACTGCCGCTGGGACGAGTAATCGTGTCTGCAACTCCGGGGAGTGAACTGAATGTGAACTGCCCAAGTGCTGTCGGAACGGTTGATGGAGGCAGGATCGACGTATCGGCGGCAGAGTTCAGTTCGAGAGACGTTGCGTCGATCACAGTTCCATCGACAGTGACGTTCGCCGTGGCCTGCTTGTTGAAGCCAACGATTCCGATACTATCGCGAGCAGAAGCCTTGATCCTGACCACACCACCTTTCACAGTCGCGTTCGTCAGCGATACAGAAGCCGCCGGCGGTGCGACGCCGGCGGTGCGATACAACGATCCAATGAATGACGTGACACTGATCGCGCCAGGACTGAACGCGCTGCCTGTCTGAACATGAGACAACAGTCGTCCGCCGACGCCGACGGTGATCTGCTCACCTTCCAACATCATGTTGCCCGAGTTGGCTGTTGAACTGGCGGTCAACAAGTCTCCCGCGGTTGCACGAGTCGAAAGCGTCGCGCCGGCTCCAACGTTGATCGACTCTGACTTCAGAGTCATCCCCAGTCTTGCCGCGACAACCGTGTTGGGAGCGAATGTGATCGCATCAGCCCCCTCGCCGAGATCCACCGTAAACGTTCCTGTCAGCGCGGTGGCCGGGAATGAGACGGTGTTCGCATTGATTCGCGTAAATCCTGCTCCGGCGGTGAGCGGATTGTTGGCATCGCTGAGCCGAATGGTGGTCCCGACGGTGGAAACTGTCAGCGATTCGTTCTGCAAGGCCGTGCCAGTGATCGCAACACTTCCAGCCGTCAACGCGGCGTTCGCCAGAAGACATCGGTCTTCAAGAGGCTCCATCGCCGTCAACTGCCAACTGTTCATTCGTTCGCGTTTTCGGGACTTGACCCGTCGGCGAGTGTCGTTCTTGAACCAGTCCAACGCCTGTAGAAACTTCTTCAGCGGCATGGTGATTTTCGATTTCCACTTGTGAATTACAGACTAAAAGTGCCCCCACACCTTGAGTACGCGGCCGCCTTGAGGGTTCTTCCGCAATCTGGAAAGAATTTTTGCAGATTGGGTCAAGGTCAGTTCTTCAGTCCATTAACTGAGGAATCCATCGCAGTTTGACGCCCAGCACCCTCCAGTGGTGCCTCATTGCTGGAGTGCGTCCTAAGCCTGCAACAGCGAGATTCAGCGACAAAGTCGATCAGGAGTTTCAAAAGATAACAGTTTTTGAGTGCCAGGTTCTTTCTCAATCTCGCCGCAGTTTTCGAAAACCGGTCAAGATCAACTTCCTGGCTGGTTGGAAACATTCGGAATCGCCGGTCCAGAGCTCGAAATCGGCAGCGATTCGTTCTGCGAGCCGGTCCCGGTGATCGCAACCCTTCCGGAGGAAACGCTGCTATTCGAACCGTCTTCACGCGGGTGACGATTTGTATTTACGGACGAGCGATCATTCGGGCAGTTCTGGCGTCCGATCATCAACCTTGGGTTCGCGTCCAGCCACTGATCTTGTGAGATCCAGTTTCAAGTGCTGGTGGAAAGATAATGCGGTCTCATGCGTGAATTGGGGGATCGTCTCTCGCAGGCCGGACCGATCGTCAGCGAGCTCCGGCAATTCGGCGTCGCATGAACAAGCCGGAACTGGCTCCAGTCGGTCGGGCCCACAT
Organism: Planctomycetota bacterium; assembly: GCA_031377305.1. Classification (GTDB taxonomy): domain Bacteria; phylum Planctomycetota; class Planctomycetia; order Planctomycetales; family Planctomycetaceae; genus SXXK01. The sequence goes on from JANMEV010000544.1 coordinate 2,057, forward strand.
CCAGTAGAGCCTTATTGACACGGCAGTCGAGTTGTGCGGAGAAATACAATCTACGTTCTTAGAGGATTGAGCCGTTCCAGATCGGGCTGCATGCGTCGTAGACCTTCCTCAACAGTCACCAGCGGCCGATAGCTGAAATCTCGCTCCGCTGCGGCAATGCTGTAACTGTGTGAACCGGCGAGTTGAGCTGCCACGAAGCGAGTCATCGGCGGCTCGCCCTTCGGCTGGCCAAGCTTCCAAATCAACTCAAGGATTGATCCCAGGCGACGAGCATTGGCGGCGGAGATGGATTTTTCGACGGGACGCAAACCGGATTTCGCAAGGATCAGGTTGATCCAATCCCAAAGGTTGACGGCATCACGCTCGTTGATGAAGTAGGCCTTTCCCGCCGCGGTTGTTGCTGACCGCAGCGACCGTTCTGCCTGCACATGAGCAGCAGCCGCGTTCTCCACATAGGCCACGGAAACAACGTTAGTACCATCGCCGACTCGCCGCAAACGTCCGGTTCGTGCCTTTTGAATCAAACGCGGAATCAAATGATTGTCGCGCGGTCCCCAGATCAAGTGCGGGCGCAGTGACACCGTGCGAAGTTGGCTCACGTCATTCGCAGCCAGCACAGCCTGTTCGGCAAGTGCTTTGGAATGTGGATAATGACACAACCAGTGTTTCGGATACGGCTCTGACTCTGTGGCATCGACATGGTCCTTGCCGTCGAAGACAACGCTGGGAGAACTCGTGTAGATCAGCCGTTCAACATTCTTTTTCCTGCATGAATCGATGATATTCAGCGTTCCCTGAGTGTTGATGCCGTGATACATCTCCCACGGGCCCCACACGCCGGGGATGGCCGCCGCATGGAACACGGCATCGATTCCGTCACACGCTCTCGCGACGGACGTTCTCTCTCGCAGATCGCCCTGCACGGTTTCAACCCCCAGCAAGTCGAGGGCCGAATAGTGCCCCCGGCAGAGAACGCGAACCGAGTGCCCCGCCTGCAAAAGCTGTTCGACAATGTACAGGCCAAGAAATCCGCCGCCTCCGGTCACTAACGCTTTCATAGTTCCAGGGCTTCACTGCTGAGGATTGGCTTGGAGTCGGTGGCGTCGACGTGGCAACACCAAACGTTGAACTCGCTTCGCTGTTCAAAACCGCTCGCAGCATAAAGGCGTTTAGCGGGAATGTTGAGATTGTCGCAGAAGGCAGCAATCGTGGTGAACGTTAACTCGACGCTTGCAGTTTGACCCGAAAAGTGAGGAGCAATGGAATGGATTAGAAGTGACGCGATCCCGCGACTACGAAACTCCGAAACGACGCCAATGTACTGAATCTGAATTTCGTCGATCAGTGATTCTGCAGCGTCAAACTTCACTGCGACCACGCAGCAGAGCCCAATCAATGTGCCTTCATACTCGGCCAGCAAAAGAGTAGCGCCTTGTTGAATCCAGTCGTCAAGCAGTTCGTCGGGATCCGGCGATGGAAGCGTCACGAGATCCATTGCGTCCGCCAGTACATGTCGCAATAGAAGCTCTACTCTTCCTCGAAGGTCCGCGTCCTGCCCTAACGCTCTGCAAGGGACATCACGCAACTCTGGATCACTCGACTTAAGGCCTGACTTCAATGGAGTAGTCACGGTGGGGTCGGAATCCGAGAGTCGTCTGATCCATTGGCAAATCGTTGCCTTTATCGAAAAGCCACGGCCTGTCAGCAGAACCATTTGTGAATCATTAACGACGTTGGCGGGCTCAATGGCTCTTACGCTAGTGCAATTTCGACGAGAGCACTCAGCCCGGACCTCATCAAACAACCGAAGCATCCATGCTGATTGGATCTCGGGAGTTTCCGGGTCGCAGAACATCGGCTCCGCCACTGACAGGACGGCACCCGCATCAATCTGAAATCCGATCGCCGCGCAAAGCCGCGACGAGCTTGACAAAAGAACTCCCGGAAAGCTCAGATTTACTGAACCTCGAGCCCATTTCCCGTCATCAATCGTGTTCAATTCGCGGGGCAAGTTGTCGGTCACTCGACAAGACATTTCGTGTGTCACGCTTAGCCGCCCAACTCTCGCTTAAGCGCTTCCAGCTCGGCTTCGACTTCGCAGGCTCGTTCCTGAGACGCCGCGGTCGCCGACAAGACGGCAGTTTCTGATTCAAGTCGCATCGATGGTGGTTCACCGGTCAATTCTTCCATCTTGCGTACGGCCTCGGCCTGCCGCGCTTCCAGTGCTTTTTGAATCCGTAACATATGCTGCCAGGTCGATAGTGCCGCGTCGAGTTCCGGCCGAAGTCCAGCGATAAGGTCTTCGACCTCCACTTTGCGGCGAAGTGAGTCACGAGCCCCGTCCTCATCTCCATCGGCGAGGGACTGTTTTGCTCGGTTCTTCCAGTCTGAAATCGCGATCTCGTTTTCGGCGATTTCCCGCTTGAGCCGCTCGGAGTTGCCAGTCGATGTCCGCACGTTCCGACGGCAGGCGGACAGGCCCTCGTTCATCTCGTCAATGATTTCCCGCAGAGTCTGCCCGGGATCTGTCGAACTGTTGAGAATCTGGGTGATACTGCAGGTAATGATATCTGTAAGTCGACTGAAGTGTGGCATGGCTGGAAATTCTTGAGATCGTGTTGGTGAGTATCCTGAATCGTTCACAACCGTTTGCGCGAGGCGAGAATTCTGTGAACGGCGTAGATCATGGAGCGGATGACGGCATTTCCAATAATACCTCGTCTGAGAAACCTCGACACGTTAGCAGGTGGCGAAGTTTCTCCTTGGCCAGTCTGAGGCGGCTTTTTGCTGTTGGCAACGACGTTTCCATCGCATCGGCGACCTCAGACAGAGTCAATGAACTGTAGTGATGCAGCAGAAAGGTCTGACGCTGTTCGTCGGGAAGCTGGCAAAGAAGCTCATTCACCGCCTGAGCAATCTCGATTGCGATCGATCGGTCCACGGGTGATATCAGATCATCAGGAACCTGCTGCATCAGGTCCGGATCATCTCCTTCGTCGCTGGACGACCGGCACTGAATTCGACGAATGAGTACATCATTCACCGCGCGCCGTGAATGATCAATGATCAGATTTCTGGCAATTCGAAACAGGAAGCCTTTGAACAGTCCCTTGGGCAGATAATCCCAGCTTTTCCGATACAACCGCAGCAGCGTTTCCTGAACTAGATCTTCCGAAAGATGCTCATCTCGAGTGTTTCGCAGGAAGAAGCCGAACAGCGGTCCCTGCCATGCGGCGACGATTTCGTTGAACGCGTACGCATCTCCCTCCTGCAGGCGGATCATCCGCTGATCGTCGTCGGAGTATTGAGTATTCATAGCAAAAAGCGTTCGAACAGAAGTTCCCTGTCGTTCTGGAAATGGCCAACACTCCGCCGGTTATCCACAGTGTGCGGCTTAGCTCATCCATATTTCCGGTGGCTCAATGTAGCAACATCTTTAGCGATCGCACGCTGTTCCATCAACAAAAAAGCCCTCAACGGCATGAAACCGCTGAGGGCTGATGATTGAGGAACTCATTATCAGTCTTATGCAAACAGTGCAGGAATCACGTGTCCGTCACGAACGATCATCACTGGGCGACCGGTGGGTGTATGGTATTCGTAGGTGTGGTCGATTCCCAAAGCGTGATAGAAGCTGGCCGCGACATCATCCGGCGAGAAGCCTTCGTGCTTTGGCATGCTGGCAGTTTCGTCGCTTTCGCCCAGAACCTGGCCGCCCTTGACCCCGCCACCGCCCAAAATCATAAACATGTTTCGAGGGTAGTGATCTCGACCGATACGTTCAGTGTTGATCTTCGGAGTGCGCCCGAACTCACCCGTAACATAGACGATCGTCGAGTCCAGAAGCCCGCGAGCGGCGAGGCCAGTGAACAAGCCGAACAACGCATCATCCAGAGCTGGCAACTGCTTGGTCTTCAGCGTGTTCCAATTGTCACGATGAGTGTCCCAGCCGCCGTTAGTGACGGTGACAAAGCGAACTCCGGATTCAACCAGTCGCAACGCCAGCAGGCAACTGGAAGCCAGTCCCGACGCCCCGAAGGACTTGGTGAAATCGGGCGACTCTTTGCTGATATCGAACGCTTCACGAGCCTGATTCGATGTGATCACGGTGTGAGCCTGTCTGCCGAACTCGTCCATCCCGTCCAGAAGCTGACTGTCTTTTTCGACATCGCTGAAAGTTCGGTCCAGGCTTGAAAGCAGGTTCCGACGCTTCTCAACATCTGCAATAGTCAGTCCGCCCGACATCGAAATGCCACGCACTCGGAACGGAGTCCCAATCTGCGGAGTTGCTGTCGTATTCATCGGAGCGTATTTTACTCCAAGATACCCGGGCCGCTGAGCACTTCCAGGGATCGCGACAAACGGCGGCAGTTCCGGAATACCCGGACGTTCTTTTGTCACCACCGAACCATATCCGGGAAACTCCAATGAGGGAATTGGACGGTTTCCGGTGTTGACGTACTTCGTGCCAAGGTCGTGGGCCGCGACGGAATGCGTCACACCTCGCAGCAAAGTGAACTTGTCCATACAGGTGGCGGTACGTGGCAGATGCTCGGAAATCATCACGCCCGGAAGGCATGTCTGGATGGGATTGAAGTCGCCTCGATACTCCCTGGGCGCGTCGGGCTTCATATCGAACGTGTCCATGTGGGACGGACCGCCGTTCAAATTCACGAAGATAGCGGCCTTGGCTTTCGCGTTCGGATTGACATGATTCGCCGCCGCCAACTGAGCATAGCTGGCCAGCGAGAGTCCGGTGCCACCCACAACGCCGGCTTTCAGAAAGTCGCGTCGACCAACACCATCACAAGTTCGAAAAAATGCCATTGAAGAAACTCCTGGCTAGTGAATGGTAAATAGTGAATGGTAAATAGTTACTGGTAAACGGTTGCTGGTAGATAGTCATTGTTAAATAGTTGCTACTAAATAGTCACTGGTAAATAGTTCGTGGCAGCACAGCACCATTCATTAGTTACCAATTACTATTTACCACTTACTATTTCCTCTCCACCATACTACTAGTGATTCACCATGAACTCTCTTGTATTCAACAACGCCCAAAGCACGCTGCGGATGCCGTCGATGGGGTCGGACGATTCTGACACGAAGGCCTTAGCTGTCTGCATTTCATCAGCCGTCGGCATTCGGCTGAGGGTACGCAGGTAAGCGTCAGTAATTATCTCGGACACATCGAGCGATGCACCAGATGCCGACGTGATCGCGGACGTAGTTGCCTCAGCGGCTGGTTCGGCGACTTCGTTACCGTCGTCACTTGCTCCCATTTTTGTCGCCTGTTCCTTCAGTTTCGCGAACTGCGCCTTGAATGCCTTCACACGCTCATCCTTGCCTTCTTTCTCGGCCTCGGCGATTCGCTCTTTCAGCCGCTTTAGCTGAGCACCATATCGCTGTCGCAATTGAGCTCGTTGATCCTTCTTCGGGTCAGTCGCATCCGGCTGAGACTTTCGGACAAACGCCAGTGCGTTCTTTGCCGCCACTTCCTGCAGCCACCCGTCCGCGTCGTCAATCATCGACAGGAGTTGTCCGTCGTTGCGCACAAAGATAGTCTGAAGCAAACTTGGTTCTGCTGTTCGGTCGCAGTCACAATTGCTCTCACGAGTCGATCGACCAAACACGGCCATCGCGTAGTCGGCCGGGTTCTTATTTCTGTTGCGAAGCCCAGCGCCAGGAATTGAGACCGCTCGCTTATCAACACTGGCAACGAATTCGCTGTTCTTTGAAGTATTGCGAGTCGCCTGGACCATCATGTCAAACGCAATCTCGGCAGGAATGCGTCGAGGCACGGCTCGGCTGAAGTTGCGTTCGTCAAGGCGATTGGTCGAGTTCGGAATCCAGCTCAACTGATATGTTCGGCTGTTCAGAATCTCGCGATGCAGCCATTTCATGTCGAATTTATGTTCAATGAACCCAGCCGCAAGATAATCCAGCAACGGAGCATTGACCGGCGGATTCGCCAGATTCATGTCATCCGCTGGCTGGACGATTCCCACGTTGAAGTAGTTCGCCCAAACTCGGTTGACGAAGGCCTTTGCGAAGAGCGGATTGTCCGGCGATCGCAGCCAGTCCATCAGCGGCTGCCGCACGTCGTCGTACTGAGTCAAATCGATGACTGGCCCGGCCAGTATCTTTGCCGATGCGGGAGCATTGCCGCCACGATTAGGCTTCCCTTTGTCGTTCTTCTTTTCCTTCGCCTTTTGCGGAACCGCTTTGGCTTTGACCGCATAGACCTCCGCTAATGGAATGGTTTCGCCAGCGATCGCCTTGTCCGCAAGAATCTTGCGGAGGTCGTTACCCTTTAGTCCCTCCGTCCCGTCGAACTTAGCCACCATTGCATCATAGTCACCCTTTGCATCGGGGCTAACGTTCTGGCGACCGATCGTTCCTTTGAAGAAGCCTTCAAACTGCTTGAAATCGTCCTGTGTCCACTGGTCAAAAGGATGCTTGTGGCACTGGGCACACTGAATTCGAGTGCCAAGGAACGTGTAGGCGAACCCAATCACTCGATCTTCAGATGTCTGGAAATTCTGCCGCGCCCAGAAGTGTGAGAGGCCTTGTCGATCAGCATAACCGTCCGAGCCAACTCCGCCTTTATGATAGAGTTTCGAGACACTCTCGCAGTACTGTTCGTAAGACTCGCCTGGATTTCGGCTCACGGCCATCACGATGCCCTCAACGATCTTGTCGTAGCTGACATTGTCTCGAACTCGTTTTTCAATCCACGCGTACCAGTGCCTTGAAGCTTCCGACTGCACGGGCGTAACATTGTTCAGTTTGTCATCGCTGTTGCCTGTGAAATCGCAGAGCTTTGTTGTCCACCAGGCGACATAGCCGGGACGTTCCAGCAGCTCATTGATCTTCAAGCTTCTCTTGTCTGAATGTGTGTCCGCAATAAACTCGCGAACCTCGCCGGGTGTTGGCAGAGTCCCCGTGACATCAAGACTGACGCGTCGGAGGAATTCCGCATCCGAACAGGTTTCAGATTGAACAATTCCAACTTTGCGAAGCTTCTGTACGACCAGTTCGTCAACACGAGTCGGTGTGGGGACGTCCGGGTACTTCTCACCAAATTTTTCCGAAACCGGACGAATCACCGGCACCGGCACCACAGCGCTGTCGTAGGACGCGACTACATGCGTATCACCTAATGAACCAGCCATTACGTTGCCATCCGCCGTGATATCGGCGATCTGATCGTCGTTTGTCTGGAATCTAGTCAGCGCGGTGACGTCTTCGCGAGTTCCATCGCTCCAGATCGCGATCGCACGCAGTTGCTGTTGCTGTCCATCGGCGGAGAACAGGATTTCAGGCGGGGATACATCCAGCTTCGCGAGAGTTGGAGGCTCCTCGAGTCGTTTTGGCGAACCAGCCTGAATCCATCTTAAGAGAACATGATGCTCCCAACTGCCGTCCTTCAATCGCTGCCCACCCTCGTGTTGAATCTGCATCAACGGCTTCTGCAGAATCAAGCTTTCCTGCGGTGCGTCAGGATCGATGCGTCCATACAGTTCATCATGATCGAGATCAAAATCGTATCCAAACAGGCTCAGGCGAAATCCACCACGCCCTTGAAAGGATCCGTGACATGATCGCCCATTGCAGCCAAGCTTACCCAGCAAGGGAACGACATGCTTCTGAAAATCCGGAGTCTCGCCCGCTGCCTCGACGGTAGAGAACCGTCGAACGACTGAGTCGTGAACGATGTCCTGAGTCACGGCGGGCTGCTGACCGAAACAGATGGTCGGCATCAGAAGGCAAACGCCTGTCAGCAATGCTCTGCGTACGTTTCGAAATGTCACGGCTTGCATTTCAATATGCCCTTTTCAAGTCCTGGTCACAGATCAGATCGACTCAAGCTTCTCGCCAATTCAACGGCACCGACTACTTTTTGACACCGTCAGTGGCCGCAGACGTATCCGACTTCTTTGCGTCACTATTTGTTTTTGAGCCTGCCTTCTTTGAAAGCTGCTCCCATTCCCGATCAACCTGCGACTCAATAGGAACGGCCATCGCCGCCAACTGTTCGTCGATCTTTCGCTGCTGTTCGGCAATTCGTTCTTTGTCTGCTTTCAGTTGAGCCAACTTTGCTTCGCGTCGGGTTCTCAGCAGCTCGCGAACCTGTTTCTCCAGTTCGACGTCTTTGCTGCGAGACCACCGAGCCATCAGCACTCGAATCTGCGAAGCCTTCCTCCATGCTTCCAGCTGTCCCTGATACTTCGCAGCATTCTTTTCTCGAACGCGCTCAAGCAACTGCACTTGCTGATTCAATTCTTTGATGGCACGAGAAAACTCATGGGGTCTCGACTTCTGCAGTTGCTCCAGCAATCGAGCAAGCTCGGGATGATTGTCGGCGGCGAACTTCATCGCAGCGTCGCGGTCCGCATCGGAGACTTCAGACCGAGCTTTTTTCTCGGCAACATCCGCTTTCGGCTCGGTCGACGTTTCGTCCTGTGGTGCCGCCAAAAGGGGCGAAACCATCAACGTTAACAGGATCAATCCTGCGACGAAGTATTGCTCAACACTGTTCTGCGTTTGATTCAAGTGCAACTCCATGCTTCTCTGCGACTCAATCTAAAAGTGTCTTTGAATCCGAACCAAAAGCCAGCAAAACGACGACGATCTGGTTCAGCGGTTCAGTTGCGAATCAAAAACCTCAATCAGTAAACATCAGAGTCTTCCGCAGACGTTTCAGGAGAGCCGTTGTTTTCAAGTTCCACTGCCGTCAGCAGCCATTCCGGTGCGACAAGATCTGATAGCGAATCGGTGGAGTCCGTGTCATCCGCCACGTCGGCGAGCGACAATGAAGCTTCATCATCCGCAAGAAAGTTGACGAACGCATCGGCGGTCTCGGAATCGTCCAGTGTCACGCTTTGATTGAGGGATCCGAATTGCGACCGGACTACAACCATCAGAAACGCCACCAACACAATTCCTGCCACGAAAATTGATACTTGCGAAGACATGGCCCGACGTTTCACAACCGGTCGAGCACCCTTTGCCTCAGCGGCCAGTGCCCGAGTCAATCCGGCTGTTAGCCTCGTTGCACCAACCACGAACTCGCAAAGTGAAACGTCATCAAGCATGGCGTCTTCAAAAGCTGTCCGCTGGTCATCTGGCAATTCAGCCAGCACATACTGCATCGCCAGCCAATCGCGGCCTTCTGATGTCTCTAGTTGCACTGAAAACTCTTTCATGTTCTTCACTTTCGATGACACGCACAGTCTGTCATTCGTCCCACAATGCCTTCAGGTTCGAATCTTCTCGCAACCGTTGCAGACCTCGACGCATCCACGTCAACACGGTCCCCAGCGGAAGCTCCATTTGCTCTGCAATTACCGCAAACGTCTGACCATCATAAATTCTGCGACGAATCACGTCCTGCTGTTCGGATGGCAACCGCTTCATCGACAGGCGAATGGAGTGCACCATTTCTTCGTTCAGTACGCCAAATTCGACCACCAGTTTCGATTCAAGTCCCTCAAGCCGTCCGGGCTGCTCGACTGAAATTTGCTCCGCTAATTTCTCCCGATACAACTCATCTCGCCGACGTTCTCGTTGAATGAGCCGGGCCTCATTCAACGCAATCCGAAACAGCCAGCCTCGCAGTGTTTCCGTGTGAGCCGACTCAGCCGCCTCGATTGCTTTCAGCACCATCTTCTGAAACGCGTCTTCAACCAGGTGGCTGTCTCGAAGCACACTCAGTAGAAAGAGTTTCAGGTCCACTTCCCACCGAACACACGCCTGCTCCACATCCACTCGTGAAGCGTGATTTTCTTTGCCACCAGGCGGCGCCTGCTCGCGAGAGTGTTTTTCAGCATTCTGCGACAACAAGACTCCTCCAGATGAAGCGGACTTGGTGAACGATGCCGTAAAAACGCGGGTTATTTCAAGTTCTTTCGGATTTTTGTCCGTCGCCGACCTCTGAGTTTTCCGGAAAGGCCGAAGAAAGCGGCAGTCGTTCGATGCATGGTGGCTTTTTGGAGAAAACCACAACTCAGGTCCATGGAAAGTCGCCGTTCGAAGCAAACCTCGGCATTCACCACCGACCTCAAAAGGCCGCAGCATTGCATCGTTTACACGAGGTCAGCCATCAATTGGGGCGTTAAGCGGCTTGCCCGATTAATGTTCGCTGACATGATTCCAGCGGTCCCGAATCCAGATCTGTAGCGGCAACAGAATAAACAGCCATGTCCAGAACATATTCACTAGCGCGCTGATTAAGACGCTCATGCGGAAGTGCTGGCTGCGAGCAATCTGTTCGGTGGTTACGGCCAGGGCATAAATCGGGGCCGCCAAACAGAAGAACGCCGGGAAAGAAACCAAAATCGTCAGCGGCAACGCGGCCCAGCGAGTGTAGAGCGAAAGCAGAACCGAGATATGAACGCTGAAACTCAAGATGATAAGGTAGCTAATCACCATCGTCGCTGAACAATGATCCGAGATACTTGCATATCCGATCAGCACGGCCACCAACATCCAAAACAAAACCGGAACGAGGCCCATCGCGCAACCAGCGAGCTTTTCCGCCAGCACTCGAGTACTGGACATCGGAACGGTGGCCAGAGTCGATTGAGTCGACTGCCGGATTTCATAAAACAGACAACCCGACGAGTACAATAACGATTCGATCGTTAGCCATCCGGTGAGCGTGAGCAGCAGCCCCCATCCGTTTTCTCCCTGAAGCGTCAGCCCGGAAAACCGACCCTCCAGTTGCTGAAAGAAGATGAAACCAGCCACCAGCACGCCGCCGCAGACCATTTTTGTGATCAGAAAACTGCGTCCGCCGGTAAAGTACAGGAACTCCTTCCACGCAATTGCCAAACGCCAGCAGCGACTGACTGACCAGCGTCTGAGTTTCTGATTGGACGAGAAACCACTGACTTCCGCAGGAGCAGACCATAGATCCAGCGTCAGGGTGCTAAAAACGAAAAGAACAAACGCGATTATCAGGCTCAGCCAGAACTGCCCGCCAAAGAATGCCAGTTCTCTGCCGGACGCACCCAGCGGCAAGTTGCCCCCGGAAGCGCCGCCAGAAAACGGGATACCATTGAACGAACTCGTGCCGAGCAATTCCGAAAGTCGCGCCATCACAGACACCGATGACAAAGCAGGCGGAATCGATTCCAGAAAGGACGTGACGGACTTTGATAACAGTCCGGCTGGTAAAGCTGCCAGGCCATTCGTGATGATGACCGGAGAAAAGAAGAAGATACCAAGTATCGTCCCCGCAAGTCCGGCCGCTCGCCCTGACGTCGCACAGCGAACACTGCAGAACAACGCGAGGTTGGCCACGAGTGCCATCCATGCCGCCAATGCGATGTAGGAGGCAACGATCTGCTGCCACAAAATGCCGCCCAGAGTGATCGACAAAAAAGTAAACGGCAACTGGATGACCAGCAACATCAGTGAACTAACCAACCGCGAAGTCGACTTTCCAAGTGTGATCGAAAGAGAGTTCATTCCGGCCAAACGAAGCAACGCGTATGTGCCCGCGTCTTTCTCTTCTGTCACGGCAGTTACAAAATAGCTGATCCCGGAGACCGTAATCAGAATGACATTGAACAGGCAGATCGTTTCAAACAGCCGCAAGCCAATACTGTTGTTTCCAAAGGCGTTCACAAACGCCGCGCCGATGGAGAACATCATCAGAAACGCGAACACCGCCCTGATGACATGCGGGTAGATGGATTTTGAATCCATCTTCAGCGTCCAATTGAAGAGCGTTAGAACTCCGGAAATCACGTGCGCACTCCGCGAGTTGTCAGATCCATGAACGCCTGATTCAAATGTCGCCGCTGCTGACTGAAGGCTGTGATGGGCAGATTCAGATTTAATAGCTCACGCAAAAAGTCGTTGGCCGATATGTTGGGGCTTAGGAGAATGTTGAAGTCTCGCCCCGTCGTGAATTCCGGCTCAGAAACAGACTCCACTCCCGGAAGCACTTTGATTTGCTGCATGGCGGTTTCCGACACGGCGGCAAGACGAAGGTTATACAAAGGCTGTTCGTCCGGATTCTCCAAAAGGACATCCATCGGCCCGCTGAATTTGATCTGGCCTCGATCGATGATGGTCACGCTGTCGCAAAGCTCCGCCAGTTCGCTGAGGATGTGCGAACTAATGAACACCGTCTTTCCCATGCGTCTAAGTTCGCGAAGGATTTCCATCAGTTCGATGCGGGCTCGTGGATCCAGTCCACTGGCGGGCTCGTCCAGTAGCAGAAGATCCGGATCATGGACAAGGACGCGTGCAAGGCTGACTCGCTGCTGCATGCCGCGAGACAATCCGCTGATGAGGTCATTTCGCCGACCATCCATGTCGGTCAGCGTGAGTACGTCGTGAATTACGGAGTCGCGCTGCTTCAGAGGCAATCCGTACGCCGCCGCGAAGAAATCGAGGTATTCAAAGACCGTCATCTGGCGATACATGCTGAAGTGATCCGGCATAAACCCAATACGGCGACGAACCGCGATGGGGTCCGCTCGCACACTGCTTCCAAAAACCTGCACTTCGCCCCAGCTAGGTTTTAGCAAGGTGCAGATGGCCTTCAGAGTCGTCGTCTTTCCCGCGCCGTTGGGGCCGACGAAACCGTGCAGGGTCTGAGGCATCACGCAGAACGTGACCTGACTCAACGCCTGATGGCCCTTAAAAGCATGGGACAGATTTGTTACCGAGATCGCCGGAACAGTATTGCGAGTAATTTCAGCCATGAGTCAAACCTTGGGTCGGTTGCTGGTCTTGAAGAAGTGCGGGGGCGACAGAAAGATGGTGGACAGAAAAATGAGTCCAAAAAAGTTTCGTGCAATGACTTGTCAGAGTTGATCGATGAAAAACTGTTTGAGACGTGGTTTGTTCAACTTTCCGTCACTCATTTTTCTGTCGCCTCTTCCCCACCCATTTGAAGAGCCATTTCCTTCACAAACAGAATGCGGCCTTCACGCCGAACAGGCGCGCTGACGGGAAGGCCGAGCGAGTCCGGAATTGGGACGTAGACTAAAAGGCGGATCCGACCTTCCTGCACTCGAAACGCAGAAAGCTGATTGACGAAATCGTCTGCCAGGCTTCGGGCTGTCATCCGTTTCAATGCCGTTTGAAAAAACTTTTCAAGTGGATCAGTGTCGTACTGATCGGTGTTGGGCTGAATCCCAAACATCGTTACGGTGGCGCCTTGATCATAGGTTCGATCGACGTCGCAGAAGGTTCTCAGCAGATCGCGTTGGTTTCCAAGCGTCAACTGGCGAGTCGAGCTATCAATCGTCGCTTTGTGAATATCACGACCGTGCATGATCCAACATTCAACTTTGTCGCCCACCGGGAACTTGTCATTGAACGTGAGCGTCAATCCGGACAACTGCGGACCGTTTTGCGAAAAGCCCGTCACTGCCAGGTTCCAGTTATCTGTGGTAATCCGTCGTCGGGCCACAAGCGATTGACTGCTGAATGGAGGAATGCGACTGACGAAACTGGCCGTATTTCCTGATAAGATTTTTGCGTCGACTCGTTCATCCGTCGAAGCGGAGGCCATCAGTGTTTGACGGTCCTTTTCGTCGATCGAATAAACGTCGCCTGCGGTGACAAACAGCGTGTTGTACTCGAAGGAACTCCAGTGGGTGTCGTCTTCTGCTCGAGCCACGGCCATTGTGTGAAGCGACGTCGATTCGCCGTAGCCTCGTCGCCCGATCACCAGAAACAGCAGGCTGAAGAACGTCGCGAGCCCGGCAATCGCTCCATAGGTAATCAAAAAGTGGAGCTTGCGCTGCTTCGAAAGAATCCAGCAGCCGGGAAAGATCAATCCGATGTAGCACAGCGAAAGCAGGAAGATCAACCACCAGGCATGATCCGGCTGAGTTAACGCGCGGAGCTCTGAGAACATTTCATCTGCATCAATGAGGCCGTAGTTCCTATAAGGACGAGACGTTTGATTGAAGGCCGATAATTCCTGAGTTTCTTCCGGAGATAGTTCCGGCGGCTTTACGGCCGGAATCACCATCTGGATTGTCAGGCCGGTTCGCTGAACATCGTGTCGAGTCACCGTGCCATTGCCAACGGCGAATTCTGGAAACGGTTCATTGAGTGGCGACATGAGCCCGGGGAAACGAAGGGTCTGGTTGTTGGAATCCAGCAGCAGATGCAGACGTCCGCCGGATTTCAACCAGGACAACATCGCTTCCTGGCGAGGACCGTCCCAATCGGGAACATGATCCAGAAACAACGCATACAAGCCATGTGTCGCCGTTGCGTACGGAGGAAAGATCTCAGCCGGCATATGCTTGATCGTTGTTGGAGCCCGGCTTCCCATTCCGGGCGGATCAAGAATCACGGCTGGCAGGGATTGATCGGTTGTTTCTGCTGCCGTCGACTTCTCAAACACCGCACGTGGCTGGTCGATGGGATCGAAGGTCAGCGTCATGTCGGGAGTTCGCAGCGAAAAGTTCCAACTGGTGGCTCGATCCGGAACATAAGGATAAAACTGCACCCATTGCCGCGAGGTGCCACCGATGAAGACGGGCTTCGTTGCAACACCGCCAACTTCGTTGATCATGCCGGTGACTAGTCGCAGGGTGGCATCACCTTCTATGGGGTCTTCGCTCAGGTTGTCGATCAGAATAGATAGCGGATTGAATTGACCTGTGACAACTCGGCCATCAAATCCCCATACCATCTCAACAATTTTGACTTTCTGATTTTGCTGTGCGACTGCCGGCACACAGCCCGTCCATGCAAGTAGCACGACGACACCAAAGAGAAACGAAGGCAACTGCCGTTTAACTATGTCCGCAATGCGTGGGCTCATGCCAGGGACTCCGTTGCTGTCAGGTGCGGAATGGCCGATGATTCCATTGCATGACGAGTTGCTGGTTGCTGATCCAGACGCCCCAGTAACCTTGGGGCCAGTTTCAGCGTTACTTCCCTTAGCATTAGCATCAAGCCGAAGTGCCAGAAACAGATGATTAACGATGCCGTAAACGCAACGTTCGCCTGCTCGCCCAGGTAGTAGAACAGAGCGGTCTGGTCAACACGAGCATTCGATGTCGCGACCAGAATCCCTTCGTTGGCCTGAATGCTGCCGTCCGGCCGAATCAGACATGCCAATGAAGTTACCAGTGCATCGTTGCGAATTCGCGGCCATTCTGGACTGCGATTCTCGCGACTCATAGGCGGTACACCCGTGGCTACGTCCAACTCAAAGATGGCCGTCTGAAAAATTGAACTGGATGGTGCCAGGAGCCAGTTTGAGATGAGCATCCAGCCAGCCAGAACCGTGAAAGCTGCCATGACGGATCGGGATTGAGTCGTCGCTCGGATGCCCATCAACGTCGAGATCCATGCGATCACGTGCATCAGCGTGTACGTCGTCAGGACGCTCAGCGTGCAATACAATACCAATCCAAGGATTACGTTGAAGCTGGGACTTCGGTAGATTGCCATAAGGTCGAAGTGCATCAGGAGCAATGTGAAATGCACGCTGAGAATAGGGATGGCCAGGACGATCATCAGCCGTTTCATCCCGGCGATCTTCTGTTCGATGATTTCACGCGAAGACAGCGGTGTCGACAACAACGCATCGAGCGTTTCGCGAGTTCGTTCGGAAGAAATCATCGTCGATGCTTTCACCGAAAGGATGACAGCCGAAATACCCCAAATCAAAACCAGAAGCCCGCGAAGCCCACTGAAGTTGGTCGATGACGAATAGGACGCGGCCCCCAGGCAGATGAAGAGCGTTGGTCCTTCCATTGCCACAAGGATACGGAAAAGATAGCGAGCTTTGCCCATCGACTTCTTGGCTCGTTCTCGCCACGCCACCGGGTCGAACAGGGGCAAAGACTCGTAGTCTCGAATCAGAACGATTCCTCTCGCTGGTGCTCCAGCGGTTGGTTTCTCACCCCGATTCAGCATCCACATCAGATAACGTGGGTCAGTAATCTTATTGAGGCTGACAAAGATGCCGTCGATCTTCTTGAAGGCTCGCAGCAATGCCGACGACGACGAAACAAACGCTCGGCGAATCAGAAAGAAGCGAGCCAGCATCAGGCAAACAAACGCCATGAACATCGGAGGACCACAGAAGACAACAAGTGCCAGAGTGCGAAAAATCACTAACAAAAAACTGTCATCTGATCCGCCATTCAGATGAGAATAAATTGCTCCGGGCGAAAGCCAGGTGTCGCGGACGCCATAACCAAAGTCAATATGCTGGGAAAACACACTCTTGAAAATCTCATAGGGAGTCACGCACAGGCCAGTCGCACTATGCATAAAGATGGAGAAGACGATCAACAATCCTGTCAGCACATATGCCCAGACAAATGCAGTGACTGTTGTCGAAAACCATGAGCTGCACATCAGGCCGATACAGGCAAACAGAACACATTCGCATGTCAATAGCCACAGCGTGCCCAGTAACATCGTCGTGTCGACGCCACCGAGTGAATACACAAACGCCAACAGAGGAAACGTCAGCAGCAGGAACGTAAACATCGGGATGAGCCGACTGCCGAGCTTTTCCAGCACGATCGTGAACGGTGACAGTCGAGTCACAAACAACGTTCCCAGAGTGTTTCGTTCTTTCTCCAGCGTGATGGAACCGCAAATCAGGGCGGGCATCAGCATCCGGACGAAGTTAAAAAGCATCGGGACAATCGCAGCAAAGACGATGCCTCCACTGCCCAGGAACTTATTCGGACTCCATGTTGCACCGCTGGTTCCACCGGGCGGATTAACGCCGACAAAAGCCATGGTTTCGAAGAATTTGTAAAATACGTACGAGAGAATCACGATCGCCCCAACGAACCGCACGACGTACGTGCGTCTTCGGTTGGACAGTTCAATGAGTTCCCGCTTCAGCAGAGGAAGTTCGGGGATAAACCGCAGCAGGCTCATGCCGTTTTTCCTTCTGTCAGTTTCATGAACGCCGTTTCCATATCCATGGCTTCTGGCTGGAACATGGTCAGACGAGCCTTCTCCTCAACAAGCGCCTGGTGAAGATCGGCGACCGACATTTGATCTTCGTGCAGCCGAATTGCCCAGCGATCCACTTGCTCCTCAATGGAGTCAACTCCAGCGATGTTTCTGATTCTCGCTAACAAGTCAGATGCCGGATTTTCGACTCGGACGTGGATGATCCGTTTGAGTTGCAAACGCTTGTAGATGTCATTGACGGATCCCTGAGCGACCATCTGTCCCAGTTCAATGATCCCGATGCGAGTACACAACTGACTGAGTTCTGACAGAATGTGGCTACTGATCAGAATGGTCTTCCCCATTTCTCGCAGGGCCTTCAGCAATTCCCGCATTTCAATTCGAGCACGCGGGTCGAGGCCGCTGGAGGGTTCGTCCAGCAGCAGCACTTGCGGATCATGCAGCAGGACTCGAGCCAGAGCGAGGCGTTGTTTCATCCCGCGAGACAGGCCATCAACGGGCGAATCGGCTTTGTGGGACATGTCGGTCAGCGTCAAAACATCGTCGATTGTGGCCTTCCGTTTTGACATTGGAAGCTTGTAGGCGGCCGCAAAGAAATGCAGATACTCCAATGCCGTCAGGTCTTCGTAGACTCCAAAAAAGTCCGGCACAAAGCCCATGACGTCGCGTACTTTCTGCGGCTGACTCAGCACGTCCAGGCCACAGACGAGGGCCATGCCCCGAAAGTTCGGCTGAAGTGTCGCGAGTACTCGAAACGTTGACGACTTGCCAGCTCCGTTTGGACCGATAAAGCCGAAGACTTCGCCTTTGGGGATGTCCAGCGAGATTCCTTTGACAGCTTCGAACTTGCCGTAGGTGACTCGCAAATCGCGAATGCAAATCGCCAGC
>JANMEV010000558.1:0-11611 GCA_031377305.1 Planctomycetota bacterium
GTTGTTCGTCCGACGATCGGCATAGCTTCCACGGTCTGTGGTGACGATTCGTTGACTTCGCGGTAAACGCTGATGACTTCATCGAGCATTCTATTTTCGTTAAAACGGTCCCGCATGAGTTGTTGGCCGGTAGCGGCGATGGTTCGGGCTCTTTCGCGATTTTGAAGCAGTTCGATGATGCGATCAGCAAGGCTACGACTGTCCGAAGGTGGAACAATCAAACCCGAAACATTGTCTTCAATCACGCTCAGCACGCCTCCTACGCCCGATGCGATGACAGGTCGTCCCAGCGCCATGGCTTCGAGCATCATCACTCCCAAGCCCTGCTGAAGCGAAGGCAGGCAGAAGATGTCGATCGCGGACAAATATCCGGCCATCGAAACGCCCCCATCGACGAACGTCAGTCGACGAGACAGCTCCAGCGACGACGCCAAATGACGCAGACTGCGTTCTTCGGGACCGCTTCCTGCGATCACGATGCGAATGTTGTGACCCGCTTCGATGACTCGGTGGCAGGCTCGCAAAAAGAACGCCGCGCCTTTCACAATTTCGAGCGGTCCGGCCATTCCAATTACGGGAGGCCGATCATCGTCGAGCGGCAGATCGACCGTCGTTTCTTCGGGGACGGCGACGCCCGGCAGGATGATCCGCTTCTCGATCTTTGCGATCAGCGGAGTCTGCGGGATTTGCTGCAGAACGCTTTCGCTGACGGCGATGATGGCCTTCAATTCGGGAACTTCGCACTTCAGTACAAACGCGGCCGCTTCAGCCTGATCGCCGATGCTGGCAATCAGCGGCCGACGTAATTTTCTGGCCAGACGAATGCCCTGCGGCAGCAATCGCGAATCCTGCAGATGCACCACATCCGGCCGCTGTTCCTTTAGGTCGCGGTACAGAGTGCGGAGAACAATCTGGCCCCAAACCGGAAGGTGCAGCCCGGGAACCGTGTGCAGTCGCACGCCTTTTAACAGCGATTCATCCAACCCAACGCATCGCGTGCAGACCAGCGCTGTGTCGAGTTCTCGTTTCTCAAGACCTCGCGCCAGACGCAGCGTCAGCAGCGACGATCCTCGGAAGGAAATCTCGCCGTCTAAGAGAAGAATGCGCTGAAGGTTTTCTGCCATGAGTTCTTTGCTGGTGTTGTCGAACTAAACCCGTGATCGAAACTCGGGAAGCGGGTAGTCAGGCAGCGGAACGGTTTGAGCCAGCTCCGCTAATTCCTGCAGCCGTAACCAGCCTCGTGTGACCAGATCTGTTCGACGTACTGTGTCCGCCGGATCGAAGAGTCGTTTGTCGAAGTCACCTTCCACAAAGACCGCTTCGAACTCCGGATGGACAATGAATTGGGCCGTGACCGGATTGCATCTCAGATGCCGTTCCGGTGCGGCGAGCAGGTGCTTTGAAGCGACCTCGCCGATGACGAAGCGAAGGTAGAGATCGCTCTCGCGAATGTTCTCAACTTCCTCGCCGCACACGTCACACAGATAACCCTGATCACATCGCGCCATGGGCTAAGTCCCCAAAATCTTCTCACGCAGTGAAGTCAGAATTCTCACGGCCTGACCGATGTCGGCTTTCTGGCGATCGCGGTCCTGAGGAATCTCGCGTTCGATCGTCAGCGGTCCGGTGTAGCCGATGGCCAGTAGCGTACGAAGGTAGGTTTCCATTCCGACATCGCCGTCACCGAGCGGAACTTCCTGACCCCAACCGGTGCCTCGAACTTCCGTCGCCGCCCACTTCGCGTCTTTGCAGTGAATGCTGCGGACCAGATGACCAACCTGCTTCAGGGCTGCGATTGGTTCTCCGGTGCCGTACAGAATCATATTGGCCGGGTCAAAGTTGATGAACAGGTTGTCTCGCTGCACATCGCTGATGAAATGCAGAAGGTGATCGGCTGACTCCTGACCGGTTTCCAGATGCAGCTTTTGTCCGTTGACTTTGACGTGATCCAGCAGTTCACGAGTCACTGCAATCAGATCTTTGTAGCTGGCTGAGCTGGAATCTTCCGGCACAAAACCAATGTGCAAGGCGACGGTGTCGCAGCCCAGCAGTTTGGTGAAGTCGCTGATTTCCTTCATCTCGCGAACTCGAGCGGCTCGAGCTGCTTCCGGGACCAAACCGACGGTGCGAGCGGTTGTCGCAATGTCAGCGTAGCTTTCGCCTTCGAATCCACCAAAGACGGCCGTAATCGTGATTCCAGCCTCGGAGCACTTCTGCAAAAACGCTTTGGCGGCCTGAGGATTTCGAGTTCCTTCGTGCGGCGCGTGAACCTGAATGGTTGGCACACCAAGTTCGCGAGCCACATCCAGATGAACGCCGAGCCCAGCGTCGATCGAGGCAAAAACACCAATAGGCCAATTTTTCATGAAAATCTCCGGTGGAGTATTGGTAAACGATAACGGCCGAATCAAATCCATGTTGGCATTCGTCCGCTGCGAACGCAACCGAGCCGTCCGTTTTCCATGGCGACAAGCCGTTTTCTCAGACTGTTGTTCTGCCGGGATGACGTCTCTTTCGCCAGTCGATACACTCCGCCGCGTCGCACGGTGGCAAGTCGCATAAGTCCCAGCCATCGCCGTCGATCATCAGACAACCGGACGTCAGATCAGAAAGAGAACTTGCGGTGAAGAATCTTGTCACGATAGGAAACTACAAGGTTGGCGACGGGCAACCGCTGCTGTTTATTCTCGGCCCCTGCGTGATGGAGTCCGAGGAACTGGTGCTGGGAATTGCTCACCGGGTCGCAGAATTGCGTGATCGGCTGAATATTCAGGTGGTTTTTAAGTCCAGCTTTGATAAAGCCAACCGCACCAGCGTCGACAGTTATCGTGGGCCCGGACTCGACGAAGGGCTAAGAATGCTGGATCTGGTTCGCCAGAAAACCGGGTTGCCGACCACGACCGACATTCATGAGGCTGCTCAGGCGGCTCCGTGTGCGGAAGTGTGTTCGATCCTGCAAATTCCCGCGTTTTTGGCTCGCCAGACGGACCTGATCGTAGCGGCAGCCGACGCAGCCGTGGCCAGAAATATCTGCGTGAATGTCAAGAAACCTCAGTTTGTCGCCCCCGAAGACACGATTCACGCCGTAAGGAAGTGCCGAGCTCGCGGACTGAACAGCATCATGCTTTCGGAACGCGGTTCAACGTTTGGATATGGCCGTCTTGTCAACGACTTTCGCTGTGTCCCCGTGATGAAGTCGTTTGGCGTGCCTGTGGTGTTCGATGCGACTCACAGTGTTCAATTGCCAGGCGGTGCAACCACAGGCGGCCAGCGAGAAATGGTTCCTTTGTTGGCTCGAGCGGCCGTGATCGTGGGGTGCGACGCGGTGTTCATGGAAACTCATCCGAATCCAGACAAAGCGATGAGTGATGGACCAAACATGGTTGTTCTGGATCAGTTGGAAGGGCTTCTGAAGCAATTGACCGTGCTGCGGGAAATCTACCATTCGTTTGGCATTTAGAGTTATTAACCTGAGCCTGAGGCGCTAGCCGAATCGTCAATTCGTCAATTCGTCAATTCGGCAAGCGGTCTGTTGATTTAATCCCAACCCGAAGCGTAAGCGAGGGATTGTTGTTGCAAAACGCGGCAATCTTATCCGTCACTGACGTTTCGGGTTGTAAAAACCCATTAGATCAACACTCCACGAGCGCCTTTGGCTCATGTTGGGTAGAGCGGTTACAGTTTATGCCGCCGGCTGGCATGGCCTCCATCCTAGTTCTTGGTTGTTGTAATATTCACTGTCCAGAATCGTGAATCAGGGGTTTTCGGTGTCGTACTTCAAACGATTGGGTTCAGCTTCGAACCGTCTATCAATTCTAAGCCTCATCAGTATCGCTGCCACAAGCGGATTCATTGGCTGTGAAGGCCCGGCTCCTGAGCCCGCCCCAAAGTCAAAGGAGACAGTTCAAGCGAACGCGGCCGAAGAAAGCCGTCGTAAGCTCAGCACTGCGATTTCCCGAGTCGAACCGGACTCCCTTGCAACACAGCAGCGCCGTGAGTCGGTCGTCAATGCCATGAACACCTGGCTCGCGTCCAGTGCGGAATCGGACGTTGAAAAGCTGAAAGTCAGCGATGCGAATGCAGCGATGCTGACTCCTACGGCGTTGCGGACGGCAACCGCCGTTCGCTTCACAGAAAACGACATTGTGTACATTCGCGACTGCATGTTGCTGAGCAGTCTGACTCAATCAATCTGGAAAACAGCCGACGCCGAATCTGCGAGCGGAACTGCATCAGACCGGCAGCGAGTCCTCGAATTGTTCCGGCACCTGATTCGCAACGTTGCGTTGCTCAACGCGGATGAACAACGCATTCCGCTTGGCTTGTACGAAACCCTTCTCACAGGGCGAGGAACTATCGACGATCGCATCTGGGCGTTTTGCGAATCTCTGCGACAGCGACAGCTTGATTCCGTCGTGATCAAGGCCGCCGCGCCGGGAGATCCCGCTTCAACGGACATCACCAAAGCAGCCGACGTACTGGTGGGAGTTGTCGTTGACAATCAACTGATGCTGTTTGATCCGGTTCGAGGATCGGCGGTTCCTGTTGCGGATGAAAAGTCGCCTGTCAGTTTCGATTCGGCTGGCCTGGACGCTATCTCAGGTAATGATCGCTGGAAGTCAGCGGCGCTGTCTGCCGTTTGTCATCCAGCGGCGATGTCACCTCGTATGTTGGTTTTGCAGGAGCGTTTGGAAGCTGCCAATGCGGCCGTTCTTTACGAGGAACTGGTTGGTGGCACCAGTGAAATCAAACCGTTGCAAACTCGATTGGACGAAGTAATCGGCAGCGTCTGGCCAGCCGGTTCAATAAAGCTGTGGGAAGTTCCCGAACAACGAATCGCGGCAGCTGCCCTCGTCACTGAAGAGCAAATCAGAGCGTTCAGTTTGCTAATGCGGCCATTCGAAAGTCCGTTTGAACGAGATTCACTGAACGTCAATGATCTGATCACCGACCCTAACGTCAACGAGGCTGATTTGACGCCGGAAGATCGCTTTCAGATGAAGTTGACTGCTTTGGAAAAACTGTTCGAACGCGGAGATGCCCTGTTCGGTAAACCCTCACGCCGCCTTCTTGTGGCTCGTGTTGAGCAGCTTCAGGGAAACTTCAATGTCGGGATGATTCAGGATTACCAGCAAATTCGAATCGCCAGTCTTCAGGAAAAGATCGAGCTTGAAATTCCTGTCGACGAAAAACGCGTGGCGCCTGTTTCATATCCACTCCCAAAGGCCATTCTGGATGTGCAGCGCAGCGCCGTTGGAGATACGCTCTACTGGACATCTATGAGTCAAATGTCTCGCAACGATATGGGGGCCGCGGTTGCTACTTTTCGCAACTATCGTCGCCAGTATCCTGACGAGAAGATGTTCTTCATTTCGTTCTTGAATGAAGCCGAAGCACTCATTCAGCTTGGCGATCTGAAATCCGCGGTGGGTGTCTTGACCGAAGCAAACGTCGCAGCAAATCCTGAACGTCCACGTGTTCAGTGGCTGTTGGCGCGTTTGAATGCAGCCACTGCAGACGCGCCAGCAGCGACTTTACCAACGGAAACAACGCCGCCGGAGCCAGCGTCTTCAGTTCCGGCAGAAAGTCCAGCGTCTGCTGCCACCGCTGATCCCACCGCGAATCCCACCGCGAATCCTGAAGCATCAGCACCCCCGGCTGAGTCTTCGGATGCAAAAGCAGACGAGCCAGCCAAACCAAATCCCTGAATCATCCACTTTAAACCTCCAAGGCACGTCTGTTAGGGCACGTCTGTTGCGGCAAGTCAACTAACACAATGCGACTGACACGGCGGATGCAGCCCTTTGTTGACCACGTATGACACAGAAGACACAGAAGGATCCGATGACCTCGCGGCTGCGGAGTCGGTCCCTTCTGCCGGGTCTTGATTTCTCGACCATCCGAGCGGTTGGCCGAGACAATAGTAACTGGCAATGGATTCAGCACTTACGTCGAGGTCGGTATTCAACGTTCGGCGGCAGAACGTTCTGCATTGAGTGATCTTTTTCCACGCCGTACGACAAATTCATTACCAGATACGGTACCCGGCATGGAAGCGTTCTGGCTAAACACGTTTGCCGGGAACAGCCTTGACTGGTCGCAGTGTTTTTCACGCTGCAGGCCTGGACTGACGAGAATCTTCATCACAGATTGTACTCCCTCGACACGCCTTCCGGATCAGATTGGAGTGGAACTGTTCCACGCTGTCGTCGCGATTAAATGTGTCGACGGCCTCGTTAGCTTCGAAAAAGACGCGCTGGCGTCGCCAGCTGCTGTCGGGTTTCATGGCGAGTCCGAAAGCGGCGAGAACCGTCCTTCGAACGATGTTTGTCGATTCGAGCCGGGTGACCGGCGACGACACTGAACAGTTTGCCGAAGTCCTTCACCAGGCGACACTAAATCTCTGCCAAGATCCCGAGGCGATTAAACAACGGAGCAAACGGTTTCGGCGTCGAATCTCGCTCGTCCGATCGAGTCTGCCGCGGCGTCCAGTACAGCAGACAACGACTCGAATTATTTGTCACGATTTGCCAGGCGGTCCAGCATGCTCATCAGGAAGGAATTGTGCATCGCGATCTCAAGCCCGCCAACATCCTGATCACGATAATCGATGGCAGGCCGGTGCCGAAAGTGATCGACTTCGGCGTCGCCAAGGCCACATCGGGGAAGATCACCGACGAATCCATGTCAACGCAGTTTGGAGCTGTCGTCGGCACGCTGGAGTACATGTCGCCTGAGCAGGCGGGATGTTCCGAAGAAGACATCGACACACGAGCCGACATTTATTCGCTGGGGGTGATCTTGTACCAAATGCTGACCGGCCTGCGTCCGATCGATGCGAAGCGACTCAAGAAAGCCGCTTTGACAGAAATGATCCGGATGATTCGCGAGGAAGAGCGGTCGAAGCCTTCAACTCGAATTTCGACAGATGTTCGTTGCCATCTATAGCCGCATTGCGACAAGCATTGCCGCAGGACTTAGCAATATCGCAGCCGCGCTTCAACAGATGGGGAAAATGGATGAGGCCCTTGCGGCAAATCAACGTGCGCTCTCGGTTCAGACGAAGGTTGTCGAGGAAAACCAGAATCTCGCGGTTGCTCAGAAGTTGCTCGCTACGATTCACGACAACATCGCGGAATTCGATTCCATCCGTAACCGTGAGGATTTCAAGGAGATCGTCAAGCAATTGGCGACAGCATCGCCGGCAGCCTCCGAACCCATGCCGTGATGACTGCAATGCCGTTCGCTGATTACACTGGCTCCGGTGGAACGGGAACCTTGGCGAAAAACAGGCTCGCGAGACGTGCCCGTCGCGACGAGCTTCCAGCAAGGGCTGTGTCTTCATGACATTGACGGAGTATCTGGAGCTTCTCGACTGGATGTAAATGAGGCAATGGCTTCTTCAATCTTGTCACTATTCTGGATAGCCCCAGATTTTAAAAACACGGTGAGTGTTCCTGCAGCAAAAGCAATCTGGACGCGTACCTTTGTAGAATGCAGACCAAATCAACAGGCCGCAGGCGTTAATCCGCTCAGTCATCAACTGAGACTTAGCGAGAAATCTCGACATCGCCGTCGAGAACCGACCGTACCGCGGAAGCGAGTTCGGCAATCGTAAATGGCTTCTGCAGAAACCGGGTCGTCAAATACTCGCTGACTTCCAGAAACAGGTTTTCGTCGCCGTAGCCCGATACCAACAACACTTTCAAATCGCTCAGGAGTGGCCGCAGTTGTTCCAGCATCTTTCTCGCCCCCATCACCGGCATTACAACATCCGTAACCACAATGTCGATCTTCCCGGTATAGTCGGTGGCGATCTGAATTGCTTCAGCCCCGTTTCCTGCTTCGAGGATCGTATATCCACAGGAACTCAGGGCATGCCGACTGAGACTGCGTACTGATGCTTCATCTTCGACAAGAAGGATGGTCTCTGTCCCACGCGGAAGTTCCGAACCATGGAATGTCTGCTCAACTCTGACCGGCTCGTTCGCTGCGGGCAAATAGATCGAAAACGTTGTTCCCCTGCCAATCTCTGTTACAAAATCAATCCGTCCACCACATTGCCGAACGATACCGTAGACGGTCGACAATCCAAGACCAGTCCCTTTCCCCGGTTCCTTGGTTGTAAAGAATGGTTCAAAGATCCGTTCTCGATGAACGACAGGAATGCCATGTCCATTATCACTGACACGAACGCACCGGTACGTCCCGCTCTCCAGTGAAGGAAACTGATTTGCGGAAATAGCGACATTCGTCGTTTCGATCTCTAACAGCCCCTGATCGGGCATCGCGTCGCGGGCATTCACTGCCAAGTTGACCAGAATACTTTCAATCTGCCCCGGATCCACCCTGACGGTTCCAAGACCTGGCTCCAAACGAACGCGTAGTTCAATGTTTGCTCCAATGAGTCGACAAAGCATCTGCTGAGTATGCAGCACTGCGTCATTCAGATCAATGACCTTCGGCTCGATGAGTTGTCGGCGGCAAAATGTGAGCAAATGACGTGTCAGATCCGTCGATCGCTCACCGGCACGATGAATCTCAGTCAGGAAACCGCTCCACGGGTGATCGGGACCTGCGGATTTCAGCAGCATTTCTGAATAGTTTAGAATCACGGTCAACATATTGTTGAAGTCATGGGCGATACCACCGGCCAGTTGTCCCACCGCTTCCAGCTTCTGAGCATGCCGCATATGCGACGCAACGAGCCGCGACTGAGATACATCGCGAAACACCAGCACGGCACCCGTCATGCGGCCATTGTCGTCATGAATCGGAGCCGCACAATCGTCAATTGGCACTTCATTCCCATTGCGGCTGATCAGGACTGTATGATTCGCAAGTCCAACCACAACCCCGTCAATCAGTACGCGCTGAACCGGGTTATCAACCGGCATGCGAGTGTCCTCATTACAGATATTGAAGATCTCAGTGAGTGCAACTCCGGTCGCTTCAGACGTGGACCATCCGGTAAGTTTCTCGGCAACGGAATTCATAAACGTCACGCAGCCGGAAATGTCAGTGGCGATGACACCATCACCAATACTCGCCAAAGTTGTGGCATAACGACGTTCACTTTCCCGCAGTTTGCGTTCTGCCTGGTGTTTGTAAATCGCCATCTCGATGACGGTCCGCAGAACTTGCTCATCAAACGGTTTCAATATATATCCGAACGGTTCGGTAATACGAGCGCGATCGATCGTCGCATCATCTGCGTGGGCCGTTAAGTACACAACCGGAAGATGTATCTGAGTCCGGATAAACTGAGCCGCCTCTATTCCGTCTCTTTCACCGCGAAGGCGAATATCCATTAGAATAAGGTCTGGCCGATGACGCTGTGCAGATTCAATCGCGGCATCGGCGCTGGCGACAGAATCTACGACCGTATGACCAAGGCGGCCTAAGCGAGTTCGCAAGTCCAGCGCAACGACAGCTTCGTCTTCGACAATCAGAATTCTTGACGGCGTCATTGCTTCCCTTCGTGGTCAGTACGACAAGCCGGGAATCTAATGGAAATCACAGTGTTTGGTCTACGCGAAAACGTAACATTGCCTGACAATTGCCTGATGAGATCCTGAACAAGCGTCAGGCCTAAAGACCTCAGTTGTGCCAGATCCAGCGACTCCGACAGGCCAATTCCGTCGTCCGAAACAATGAGCGCGTAATCCTGATTGGTTTCTGCAAGGAATTCGACCTTAACGTTTCCGGATCGTCCTTCAGGAAACGCATACTTCAGTGAGTTGCTCACGAGCTCATTGATAATCAGTCCGAACGGAATCGCCCGATCAAGATCCAGCGAGCAGTTCGACACTTCAAGCGTCAGTGTTATCACTGATGTATCGATGCCGTATGACCGAAACAAATACCCACACAATGCACGAACATACTCTGCGAGATCAATCCGTCCAAGATTTCCAGACTGGTAAAGAGTCTCATGAACAAGTGCCATCGACCGGACACGATTCTGGCTTTCCCGTAAAGCCATTTGTACGGCCGCGTCAGCAACCTTGTCGAGCTGCAGGTTCAGCAGACTGCTGATGATCTGCAGGTTGTTCTTGACACGGTGATGGATCTCCCTGAGCATTGCCTCCTTTTCCTCCAGGGACGCTCGCACCTGCTGTTCGATCCTGCGTGATTCCGTGATGTCCTGAACAAAACCATCAATACAAAGTAGAGCCCCATCCTCGGCATAGACCCCCATCGCACGCTCCCGGACCCAACGAGTCCGCCCGCCCTTGTCGAGAATGCGGTAGGTATTTGAAGACGGTACGTGCGCGTCAAAGGACTTCTCACGATCTGCCCAGAGCTGTTTGCGGTCCTCCGGATGAATCAAATCGGCAAACGCGAAGTTTCTGTGCTGTTCGAGTTCATTCCGCTGAAACCCGGTAATTTGTTCACAACCGGAGCTGACATAGGTCATCGTCCTGGCGGCATCGTTTTGGCAGCGATATGCCATGCCCGGCAGATTGCCAACCAGGGTTTCCAGTCGAATCCGGCTTTCGCGAATTGATGACAAAAGTTGACTGCGTTCGATGGCCAGAACCGCAAGATAAACGCCTCGATCAATCACACTGATCTCTGCTGATGTCGGAATCTGAGGCTGCGAATAGTACATCGCAAATGTTCCCAGTAATTTACCGTTCGACGAGAACATCGGAGTTGACCAGCACGCTTCCAGTCCGTGCCTCAGTGCAATATCGCGATAATCGGCCCAGAGAGGATCCGTCGCAATATCCGAAACAATCACTCGTGTCCTTGTGTGGGCTGCCGTCCCACACGACCCGGAATCTGGCCCAATCCGAATGCCGTTAACCGATTGTCGAAATGCCTCGGGAAGGCCAGGAGAAACACCATGCACAAGGTGCGTTCCCTGCTCGTCAGCCAGCAGGACAGAGCATTTCATCCCAGGACAAGTCTGTTCACTGTTTCGAACGATTTGTGCCAGAACCGTTTCAATCGACGCTCCGGTCGCCAGCGATTCAAGAATCATTAATTCATTCGCAGTTCGTTCCTCTGCCTCCTTTCTTTCGGTGATGTCGCGGCAGTTCACGACTAATCCTGAAAGGGATGGCACATCAATCAGATTAATGCCAATTGCATCGAGAGTTCGACCGATTCCGTCCCGATGCACAGCACGAATCTCGGTTCTGAACTCCCTTCCAGGTGATTGGAGTATCTCAGCAGCTTCGAGCGATTTCTGCATACGGTCAGCGGAAGTCACGAATTCCAGATTGTGCCGCCCGATCATTTCTTCCGGTTCGAATCCCAGAATGTCTCGGGAAGCCGGGTTGACGAAACGAATGTAACCCTCACCGTCAAATATCAAAATCAGGTCATGCGAACGCTCCACGATTGCCTGAAATCGCTCCTGAGTCGCACGGACTTGTTCTTCCAGGCGTCGACGATCGGTGACATCGTTCGCCAGCACGAGTTCAGCCGCCCGATCATCGAATATCAATGGGTGGGACGTAATCTCAACATCAATCAGAGTCCCATCCTTGATTCGATGTCGCCAGGTTCCGGCCTTGTCGATTGTACCTCCTGACTGAGACACGTTTAGCAGCAGAGCGGGAATGTCCTCCGGCGGACGAATGTCTTTGATCGTC
Organism: Planctomycetota bacterium; assembly: GCA_031377305.1. Classification (GTDB taxonomy): domain Bacteria; phylum Planctomycetota; class Planctomycetia; order Planctomycetales; family Planctomycetaceae; genus SXXK01. The sequence goes on from JANMEV010000558.1 coordinate 11,607, forward strand.
ATGGC
>JANMEV010000564.1:0-2359 GCA_031377305.1 Planctomycetota bacterium
GAAGCTTCGTCGCCGCTGCGATGTTCTCCGTCGTTGCAGACATTGCCGCATCCGATGCCGATACGGTTGTCACATCGCTGGCGACAATTTGGAATCGATCGGCCGGGCTGAGAGTCGCAAGAACTGCCGACACGAATTCCGCCTGCTGCCGACGTTTCTCTTCATCCATTGACATCGACGTGTCGCACAGCAGAATCAGCGTCAACGGATCGCCCTCCGCCAACAGCTCGCGTTGCCAGTTTCCATCCGCGCCGGGCGGAGTTAACTGGATCAGGAAGTACCCGTCGTCGCCTCGCTGATGAGGAATCGCGACCACGTCCGACTGCTTGCCGTCGACTTCGCAAACGACTTCAAAATCTCTCGTTGGTGAATACTCCTGAGCGGCAAATTCAACGGACCCGGAATGCGCGGTCCGTTGAATTCGCGCCGCATGAGTCGCACACGTCACGCCCTTCAGTGGCAGCTCCGAATTCACGGTCACGTTCAGTGACAGTTCCCGCAGCGGTTTCGTAAGCAGCAGTTCACTTCGCAGGCCATAGGTGTAGCGATATCGTCCGCCACGAAGAGGCAGCACTTCTGTGTAGACAATCTTGATTCGTTTTTCGGACTGAGGTTCAATCGGGAACACGCGAGCCTTGAAGATGTTTCCGCCGTTCCATTCCAGCAATCCAGGGTCTCGCTTTTCGCGAAGGATCGTTTCGTAGATCTCGCGAGCTCGCTGCTTTTCAACCACGTCGGCTTCGATCAGATCGTTACCGATCCACATTCCGAATCCGCTGATCGATGCCTCCTGTGGCAGCGGGAAGTGAAACACACCCTCCAGACGCCCGGTTGTGTGATTGACGAACGATTCTTCGATGGTTGTTCGAGCGATCTGGTCGCGAATCTCGACCGTCACCTTGTGATAGCCCACCGTTAGCGGCTCATTGCGACCGTCGGGCATCGTCACGATCAGCGAGCCCAGCGATTCGTTGCTTGACGCGCCTTCAAAGCCCGCCAGCCAGGCCGGTATCGTCGGAACATCGATCAGCTTGTCATCTCGATCGACGCGAACGATCAGCTTGTCCCCTGGCTTGACTTCGCGTTGCCCAGTTCGCGGCGCCAGCAGGACGAACGGTCCCGCAGCCGACTGGATGCTGGCCGCATCTGCCTGTTCCACGGGTTCCTGTTTCGGCAACGTTGTCTGCACCATGCCCGAGTGCACTCGCGCTTTATTCACGGCGATGAACTCAACCAGCGTTGCTGGCCCCAGCGTCATTTCGACTCCACCGATCAGCGTCACTTTCACAGCATTCGCGCCGCGGAGTTCTGTACGAAGCCAGTCGCCCGGTTGCAGCAAAGTCTCGCGACACACAGGAGTCCACCGCTTTGCCAGAGCAGGTCGCAGGAGGACGATGCCCTGAGCGTCAGTGATTTTGCCAATGCGACCGTCTTCGGACAGCGATTTCGTCACAGCGAACTTTTCGTCAGCGATCGGTGCGTTCATCACGACAAACTGCATCTCAGCCAGCGGCAGCCCCTGACGTTTTTGTCCTGATTGCCAGGCCAGAATTTCGACGAGCTGCAGACTCTTCGCATCGGCCGTGGCTTCGATATCCACCTTTCCATCCTTCGTCGGCAGTTCGATGCGATACACAAGACAAGGGCGACCAGATCGAGTTGACTGTTCGACGGGCTTGGCTTTGAGCAGCGACGATTTGTCCGTCACGCCCACGTCGAGCAATCCGAACAGATCGATTTGATCCTGCGGCCCAACGTACCACGGCGAATCCGATTCCGTCGACGTCTGAGCGGACTCATCGATCGACCAAAGTCGTGAACCCGCGGCGATCTGATACTTCTGAGGCGACTCTTCCCGTCGCAGCAGCCCCGGAGCCTTGATCCAGACATCCGCTGTTTTACCGTCTTTGTTCAACTTCAACTGCATCGAACTTGATCGCTGCAGTTCCGCTAGCACCGATGAGAACGGAGTGGTGCTCAGCGCTGAAGATGACGGCGCCAAGCTCAGCCACAGTAACACAGCCGAAGCCGCCGCAACCAGTCCGGCGATTCCTCGCGAAGCAAAAAGTATCATCATCGGATTTCTCCTTGTTTGTTTTTGTGTCTGAGCATTTGTCGCGAGCACTTCATCCCCACTCCGAGTTGGTCGCTCGGAACGAGTCGGGCGGGCTTGCGACGATTGATCAATTGGTCGATCAATTATCTCCGTTGCCTCTGCCGCAGCGGACGTCACGTCAGAGCTTCCTGCGTCTTCAAACAACGCCGCCGCCTTCTGCCGAAGCTGTTCCAGGAACTCAGCGTCTGGAACGATCGCATCGTTCGCGTCGGTGTTCAGCGTTCTCAGCAGAGCCGCGATTTT
>JANMEV010000565.1:0-4832 GCA_031377305.1 Planctomycetota bacterium
AGAGGTCCAGACGGACGAGTTCCCGACGGGCCAAACCGACGTGGGCCGATGGGATCCGATGGGCCTCCGGGAGATCGAATTGCAGCGATACGTCCGCCGGACGGGAATTCTGTTGACAACCGACAACGGCCTGGAGACCGAATGGACCGTTTGGAGTTTGCTGTTTGGCGATCAGATGGTTCGATTCTGCGTCAGAGCGATGGGTTTGCTGCGGACGAGGCTCGGCCCATCCCTGAGTTTGAAAAGCTGGGTACAAGCTCGGAATTTGAGATGACGAACGGTGTCGTCGAAGTCTTGAAGCGAGGTCCTCACGGAGTCGTCATTCAAGTGCTGAGGCCGATCGAACATGACATGGCTAATCTACATCGGTTTGGATTCCAGATCGCCGCCATGGCCGTCGGGACGCTGGCGGTCGGGTTGGTCGGCGGTTGGTGGATTTCCGGTAGAATTGTAAAGCCGATCCGAATGATCTCGGATACGGCCGCGCAGATCTCAGCCACCAGTCTTAATCGTCGCATCGAAACAGCGCCGCTGGATGCAGAGCTTGTGCAGTTGGGTGAGATGCTCAATAAGACTTTCGGACGTCTTGAGCAATCTTTCGGTCGACTGACTCAGTTCACAGCCGATGCGTCGCATGAGCTTCGAACCCCGCTTGCCGTGATTCAATCTCAGGTCGAACTCGCACTTTCCCAACCAAGGACATCGGAGTCGTATCAGCAGACTCTTGAGGTTTGCCTGAAGTCGTCGGAACGCATGCGGCTTTTGATTGACGGTTTGTTGTTGCTGGCACGAACCGATTCCGATCGCATGGAGCTGCGGCCTTTGACCATCGACCTGAGAAGCGTTGCCGAAGATGCGGTGGCTCAGATGCACGACAAAGCTTCGTTAGCAGGAGTCGAACTGGCATGCATTACACCGGAGTCTGTGACACTGGTGCTCGGCGATCCTCGATTCCTGGCACAAGTGCCGACGAACCTGATCGATAACGCGATTCAGCACTCTTCAAGTGGCGGAAAAATTGTTGTCGAAGTTCGACGCGAAGACTCGGGAGCGGTGTTATCAGTCAAGGATAGCGGATGCGGTATCCCGGCCGAACATCTTCCGAACGTCTTTGAGCGGTTCTATCGAGTCGATACAGGACGCTCACGAAAGCATGGCGGTTGTGGACTGGGTCTGGCGATCTGTCGCAGTCTGATTGAGGCTCATGGCGGCACGATTTCGTGCGAGTCAACCGTGGGCCAGGGTTCGATTTTTTCTGTTCGCCTGCCCCTGTCAACGGGTTCGGTGGATATTAGTTCTGGAGAATCAAATGTGTTGTAAGCCTGTCGCTGCCTCAATCGTGCGGTTGTGTGCAATTCTGACGATTCTTTTAACGTCGCTGAGCTCGGCGGTTGTGGCGGACGATGCTGTTGATCCGGCATCACTGAAGCATTTGGCCGGTCACTGGTTTGTCAGCAAGGCTGAACCGGCGACTTATTTCTATAAAGATGCAGACCGTTATCTGGATTTGTTCTCGTATCATCGAAAGGATTCCAATAACGACGGCATCGACAATCTTGTGATTCGTCATTCGGACACGCATATTCTGTTAGACAGTCAGGGATATCCGAATCATCCGACGGCCATGTATCCGAACTCGGGCAATCCCAACAGCATCAAGGTGCAGGACTTTCATTTCCGACTGCCTCTCGAACCAAAGCTGAACGACCAGATTACTCGAGTTCCCATGGGACCGATCGGTGTAGCGTTGAATGGAGTTGTGTTCTTCAACCCGTTTGAAGCCGGCGGCATGAACGCGGTCGAAGGCTATTCCGAAGTGTGGCTGGATTCCTGCTGTGGTCATCCTGAACAACGAGGCGTCTATCACTATCATAAGTATCCTGTTTGTTTGAAGTCCCCGTTCAGGGATAACGGCAAGCAGCATTCGCCCGTCATCGGTTTTGCGTTTGATGGATTCCCTGTCTACGGTCCCTATGAAGGCGACAACGTGATGGCGAAGGATCTGACGGGCGACAACGCTTTGGATGTCTGCAACGGGCATTCGGATGATGAACGAGGCTACCACTATCACGTGACGCCCGGTCGGTTTCCATATGTGCTTGGCGGTTACCGCGGAGTTGTGGATCCTGCGAATGTGCGAGGTCGTCGGCAGTCGGAAGTAGGTGCGATTGAGGACAACAGCGAAGGCGAAAGTCGGCAGCCCAAAGTCATCGTGTCGGTTCGGCCGGGAAGCGCGACGCCGGGGAAAAAACACTCGCTAACGATCGAGCTTGATCCCGAAAAAGCCAACCGCACGCCGGTGCCGGATGGAAAGCCTGATTGGGTGCAGATTGGCCCGTTCGAAGCTCTTGCCATTGAACGGGATGGAAACACTCTGCGGGCGGAGTTTGATATTCCCGCCGACGCAGCGATCGGTGTTTTAATGGATTGTCATATCGAGTTTAAAGCTGAAGGCCGTCCACGTGCGGTCTTCAAAAGCAACGATATCTTTCGAGTCGTTGAGCAGGAAGAGCAGTAAGTGACGGTCGGTGTTTACAAGTTCCGTGATTGATGGCAGGTTTTGTTTCCTTTACCAGGGGTGATTGCTATGAAAAAGATCGTGCTAGCCAGCGCTGTGTTGGCCTTGTTGGGCGTTTCGTTGACGATGTCCGTGATGGCTCAGCCGCCACGAGGCGATCAGCCACCGGGCGATCGACCGCCAGGCGGAGAGCGTCCGGATGGTCCGCCAGGAGAACGCGGTGATGGCCCGCCTGGCCATGAAGGGCGCCCTCCGATGGTGAATCCATTCGTCGCTGCGTTGGACACCGACGGCGATCACGAAATTTCTGCGGATGAAATCAAAGCGGCTTCGGCGTCGCTCCTGACACTCGATAAGAACGGCGATGGAAAACTTACCGACGATGAAACTCGGCCTCCACATCCTGAAGGTGGACCGGGCGGTGGTCGCGGTGAAGGACCTCCGGGCGGACCGGGCGGCGGTGGTCGTGGCGAAGGTCCTCCGGGCGGCGGAGGACCGGGCGGCGGTCGCGGACAGATGGGACCTCCGAATCCTGAGCGTTTGGTTGAAGAAGCTATGCATTTTGATGCCGATGGTGACGGCAAACTTGACAAGACCGAATTGACGAAGTTTGCAACCGAGTTCGCCAATCGACCTCGACCAAACGGTGGTGGCGGTCCGAGCGGCCAGGGCGGCGGACGCGGTCCGGGTGCTGGTGGTCCACCGGGTGGAGGCGGAGGCCGGGGCGCTGGTGGAAATCAGGAAGGCGATCGACCTCGCCGGCCAACGGCTGAGTAAACGTCGTTGTCTCTAAAAAACGTACTCATTCCCAGGCTGACGTCTGGGAATGAGTTTCGGTCCGATGTTTGGTCGGTGGTCTAGTGACGCCATTCGTATCGATTTGAAAGTTCAGCAATGAGTAAAGTCTGCACGCGACTTCCGGCGGTTCTTCTATTTGTCGCTGCATTTGGGGCCAGCCTGTCGGCAGACGACTGGACTCGATTCCGTGGCACCAACGGAACGGGGGTTAGTGACTCGGCAATACTTCCGACGACATGGAGTGATTCGAAAAACATTGCGTGGCAAGTGGAACTTCCCGGGGCCGGTTCATCAAGTCCTGTCGTGACAGGCGATCGAATCTTCGTCACGTGTTACTCTGGCTATGGCACAGATCAGGGCGGCAGCGCGGCGAACCTTGTCAGGCATTTGGTCTGTGTCGATGGTAAGAGCGGAAGAATTCTATGGGACAAAACTGCGGCCGCTCCAAATCGTGAAGATCCTTATCAGGGCTACATCTCCGAGCATGGATACGCCAGCAATTCGGCGACGACCGATGGCCAGCACGTGTTTGCATTTTTCGGTAAGTCAGGCGTTCATGCGTACGACATAGACGGAACCGAAATCTGGAGTCATTCCGTTGGCACAGAATCCGGCAATCGCCAATGGGGATCTGCCGCAAGTTTGACTCTGTTGAACGACAAGCTGATCGTGAATGCGTCCGAAGAAGGCCGAGCGGTCATTGCCCTCGACAAAGCAACCGGCAAAGAACTCTGGAAGGCCGAGGCATCTGCCCTGGAGCTCTGTTATGGAACACCGGCGATCATGAAACGGGAAGACGGCAAGACGGAGCTTGTTCTGGCCGTTCCTGGTGAAGTCTGGGGAATGAATCCCGAGACCGGCAAACTGACCTGGTTTGTGGAAACGTCGCTGACTGGCAACATCAGCCCCAGTCCGCTTGTCGTGGACCAGTCCATCTTTGTCTTTGGCGGATTCCGTTCGTCCGGTAGTTACAGGATTCGGTCCGGCGGCAAAGGCGATGTCACAAAGTCTCATGTCGACTGGCAGAGCCGCAGCAGCTCATACGTTGCCACGCCTGTGCATCACCACGGTCATTTGTTTTGGATCGACGATCAGGGAATTGCCTGGTGTCAGGAGGCCGCGACAGGCAAACAGGTCTATCGTGAACGAGTTCCAGGCCTCAAGTCCGGTGGTCGTCCAGTCTATGCGTCGCCGATACTTGCCAACGGTAAACTGTACGTGGTGACTCGCCGCGACGGCACGATGGTGATCCCAGCAACGACCACATTTGCAGTCGAGTCGCAGAACCAGCTGGCATCGGACGACACGGATTTCAACGCCACCCCAGCCGTCTATGAGAACCAGTTGCTGATTCGATCCAATCGAGCGTTGTATTGCCTTCAGAACGAGTAATGAAGGATCTGCGCAGAATCAACAGTCGTGGGGGGGGGGGGGGGGCCCACGAGGTTGGGGGGGGGGGACCCCCCAAAAGAGCGCGGGCCAGAAAACAGGGGTTAAGGTTGTGGGAGGAATATAA
>JANMEV010000231.1:0-17340 GCA_031377305.1 Planctomycetota bacterium
GCCTTTCGTCTGGAACACGATCCGCTGTAAGATCCGCACTCAGATCCTGATCCATCGTCATCATGCCAACTAGCCACCATGTCAAACAGAGAAGCCAAACTACAAGCCCGACACTGGGCCGACGAACCCAGTCTTTTGGCAGAAGACCTGCGGACGTTGATCGACTGGCTACGGAAGAACGCTCTGACGCTGCCTGCTGATCCGGCACATCTGCAACGTGGCGCGATGCTGGTTGTCCATGATTCCGCTCAGGAAGCCTTTCAGCGAACATCACTGATCAATCGAGTTCTGGTTGAATACAAGCGGATGGTCACGGAGACCCAGATTCCGATTGACATGGTCCGTGCTTTCGTTGATGCGTTCAAGGCGGCCGCGGAATGTCAACAGGACGTTTTTGTGGACGGGTTTTCCGCTGCTGAACAGGCCGTGGAATCGATCGAAAAATGGGCCGAGCATCAGGCAAAGAAAACGGCCGAGACTCCGCTTCGCAGCGAAATCCTGAAAACAACGATCGAACCTTTTGGCGATGAGCTCCTGGTGCGCACGGACAAGGACGGCAGCCTGAAACTTCGCGGCACCGCCAACATCCCGATGTTTATGGCCTTCTGGCGAGCTCCCAAGCACCGGCTGCTGCTGGACGCGTTCCTTGACATCGATAGTGGCGCGACTCATACCAACCTCGAACGCCACCGCTCTCGGCTGTGCGCAAAACTTCAGGACGTGGACCTCGAAATCATCATCGATGGCAACGGACTGAAAATGCGAAAGTGTCCGCCTCGGTGATATGACGGACGGGGCTGAAAGTGCATGACACGATTTTTTTGCCGACTTCTGCGTTCTCCGTGCTATCCGTGGTAAAGATGCGATTGTGTTTGTGACCACGGATAACGCAGATTTCACGAATAACGTCGCAGGCATAGTGTCACACGAAGCCTGAACATCCGACCCAACATGGCGCTGTCCAGTTAGGCAAGCTCGGGCTGCCGCACATGTTCAAGCAGATGCAGGAAGGGCTTGATGAGTTGTCGAAGCTGGCGGCGAAGACGAAGCGGGTGACGAGCGGGGGATGTCAATCCCCTGATTGTGCGCATCCCGATGAATCAGGGGACTAGCGTCCCCCGCTCGCCTCTGGGTCTCACTCTTTGCTGCGATGCATCGCGGCCGAGGAAGAGGCTTTGAGGTTGCCGAGGAGGCCCCAGGTCATGGGCTCGTCCTGGGTGTATTGCTTGCCGAGATGAAGAGCAATCTCGGCCCGGGCGAGTTCGTAGCCGAGATAGAAGGCGTGGCTCGGGTCGATGTTGCTGGTATTCGTTGGCTGAAGCGAAGCGGCGCTGGCTTGTTCGAAAAGTCGAAATGCATCCGGGCCGTGCCAGTGGCCGTGGCTGTTCATCAGATGCAGTTCACCGTCGGCCGAGTAAATTCGAAAGTTGGGGTCCGTGAGCGACGCGGCCAGTTGGGTCAGCGATTGATTCGACATCGATTTCAATCTCGCATCGCGAAGCATCACCAGCGAAGAACTCAGATGTTTGGGGATCGTTCGAGCGGACACCGCACAATGGACCAGGCGGCGCGCGGCGTCGAACTCGGCGACGGCGGTGCGGCACCAGTTGATGACTTGCGTGGTCAGCACACTTTGAATTCCCAGCTCCTCGCAAATCGCGGCGAGCAACATGTTGACGCCAGCGGAATCGACTTCGGTCAGTTCAGTGACGTTGCCGATTCCCATCATCATGGGAGCCTCCGGGTACTTTGCGCGGACCTGCATGTAACGAGTCAGCGAGTCCGTGAAGCCCATACCGATTGGCTCCAGAATCGGGTCGATTCGAAATCGCACGTTGCCACTTTGTAGACGCTCGATGAGCCGATCGAGCGACTCAAGATCCTGCGGCGTGTCTGGGATGGCAACGACTTCGACGCCGAGTTTCCTAACCCAATCGACATTAGAATGATTGCAACTCAGGATCAGCTCAGCTCCTGCGTTCACAGCCTGTTCGACTTCGTGGCGGTCGAAGCTGTCGATGGAAACTCGAATGCCTTCACCGCGAATGGCGGCAACAATTTCGGCAATGCGAGCACTGCTTTCGCCGGGCACTCCGCCGACGTCGATCAGGTTCGCGCCGGCGGCGGCCATCGATCGGGCTTCTCGAAGAATGTCGTCCAGCGGCATGCGAGTCGCGTGATTGATCTCGGCGATGATTTCGATCGAATAGCGACTCAGGTCTGCGGTGCGGCGTTTGCCGAGTCCAAAGTAATCGGGCAGATCGTAAAGATCTCGCGGACCTCGTTCGAACGGCTTTCCAAAGTGCGCGGCAAGTTCGGCTAGATCGCCCTGACACCAGCCTGGCAGGATGATTCGATCGATATGGTGGGGCACCGACAGTCGCTTGATCAGCAGGCTCGTGTGAAGCAACGCGGCGACCTGAATTCCGGGAACGCAGATTTCAAATTGAAAGCCAGCCTTTGCCGCGATGTCGGTGACAACTTCGCGCAGACTTGCCTCAGCGAGGCGTCCGGTGACGAAGAGAATCGTGGGTTGAGTGTTGAGGCTGGAAGTCATGAACTGGATGCGAGTCCGGTGTGATCGTTGAAGGCTGTTCGGTGAGTGGAAAAGTTTCTGAAAACTAATGAGCCGCAAGGCGCTAGCCGCGGGTGAACAGCTGCGGGTGAACAGCTGCGGGAAACACCCGCGGCTATCGCTAAATTTTACCTCACCGCGCCGCCGTTTACGTTGATGATCTGGCCGGTGATGTACGATGATTCGGTGCTCAGAAGGAATCTGGCCATGTTCGCGATGTCCTGCGGCTCGCCCCAGCGTTTCAGAGGCGTCTCGGTCATCACTCGCTGCTGCCAATAGTCGCTGGCGGTTTCGCCCCACGCCGTGCGAATCCAGCCGGGAGCGATGCAGTTGACTCGCACATGCGGAGCAAGGCTCACGGCCAGAGAACGAGTGAATCCCATGATGGCATTTTTTGCCGTCGCGAAGAGTTCGCCGCTGTCGCCCTCCATGCCCCGGTCCGACTGATCCCAGCCGACGGTAATGATCGATCCATGCTGCTGTTCGCGGAAGCGATGACCGAAGGCTCGCGAAAGTTCGACGGTGCCCAGGACGTCGGTTTGCAGAAGGCGATCGAGTTTTGTGGCGAAGTCGGCGGATCGAAGTTCGGTCGTCAGCAGATCGGCTCCGGCGTTGTTAACGATGGCGTTGACGGGGCCGGTCGCAAACGCTTCTTCCAGCAGACTCGTGCGGCCATCTTCAGTCGCGACATCCGCACAGAGCACTGTGGCTCGGACGCCCAGTTGGGTTGCTTCCGCCACGACCTCGTGGGCTTTGTCGACTGAAGCTCGGCAATTCACAATCACATCCGCGCCGGCTCTAGCGCATTCAAGAACAATTGCGCGGCCGATACCGGACGAGGAGCCCGTGACGAGGATTCGTTGGTGTTGGAGGGAAGCGAAGGTCATAGGAAGAATTTGCGTTGTCGCAATTCGCGAATTATGAGTTGGATATGTTAGATGTGTTCGGCGAGCAGACTATTGATTTGATGGGTTTTCATAACCCGAAACGTCAGCGAGGGATAAGCTTTGCCGCGTTTTTCAGAAAAAACAATCCCTCGCGCACGCTTTCGGTTGGGATTAAATCAACAGACTGTGAAGGATAACGCGTGCGGTTCGTTAAGGCGATTCACGGGGGCGTGGTGCCATGTTGACATCGAAACTGGTGCGAAAAGATGCCAGCGGAGATGGCGACGTTGAGCGAATCGGTGCTGTTCAGCATCGGGATGGTGAGCCGCGTAGAGGGGACCTGCTGCGCTTCTTCCGAGATACCATGAAACTCATTTCCAAACAGCAGAACTGTTCGCTGGGGAAATGAAAACGTCGACAAAGGAACTGCATCGGGATCCAGAACGGTGGAACACACCCGACAGCCGTGATCTTTGGTGAGGCAGTTCAGGTAGCTGGGCAAATCGTCCGTTTCAACGATGGGCAGATACAGAACGTTGCCCATGGAGACTCGCAGGACTCGCCGGGAAAACGGATCGACCGAACCCTTGCCGAAGATCACGCTTACAGCTCCGAAGGCCGACGCGATGCGAATCAATGAACCCACGTTTTCCGGATCGACAATACGATCGCCCGCCAGAACCAGCGCAGGACCTGTTGCGGGAAGCCATGATTCAATCGGCGGAGCTGGTCGGCGAGCAACGCAGGCGATGATTCCGCAGTGAAAGTCAAAGCCAACGACAGCTTCGGCCATCTGGTTATTGACTCGGTAGACGGGAAGCGTCGCTGGAATTCGATCTTCAAACGCGGCGAACTTCCGATCACTGATCATTACGCTAATCACATCATAGTTGCTTCGAAGGACTCGGTCGACAACCGTCGCCCCCTCGGCCACAAACACATGCGCATCACGAACAGTGTTCTGAGCCTTCAGGCTCCGAAACACGTTCAGGCGAGGATCGTCGATGGATTCTATTCGCTCGTTCGGCATTGAGACGGGATTCTGACAGTTTGGCGGATGAAGAAAAGCGAACGGTGTCTCACGTTATCGCGCCGATCAATACGGTTAACGGCAAGCCGCAAGCGACTGCGATTGACTCGCCCGTGATCGAAGTCACTTACGGCTTAGCGTTAGACGATTTGGGTGACGAGGAGAGGGCAACTTGTGTGAAACGTGAGCATTCGTCAGAATCGGAGGCTCGGGGCGAAATTGACGCTCCGCAGGCAATACCAAGCATAGACGGAAACAGACTCGTGAGCGAATCGTGGATTGCGGATCGTATGCATCAGATCGATGCGTCGGGAATTCGAAAGGTGTTCGATCTGGCGGCGACGATGACTCGCCCCATCAATCTCAGCATTGGCCAGCCTCACTTCGACACTCCTCAGCCCATTAAGGATGCCCTGTGCAAAGCTGTGCAGGACGGAAAGAACGCCTACAGCCAGACTCAGGGCATCGCGCCGCTGCTGGCTCTGCTGCAGAAGGATGTCGACGAACGGTACTACCATCCGGATCGAAAAGTCTTCGTCACATCAGGAACCAGCGGAGCCCTGATGTTGGCGTTGTGTACGCTGGTCAATCCCGGTGATGAAGTCATCGTCTTCGATCCGTGGTTCGTGATGTACCGCCATCTCACGACTCTGACGGGCGGTAAGGTCGTTCAGGTCTCCACGTATCCCGACTTCAAGATTCGCATTGAGGACGTCCGAAAGGCGATTACGCCGCGAACGAAGGTGATCCTGTTCAACAGTCCGGCGAATCCGACCGGGGCTGTCGCGTCGGCCGCAGAAGTGAAGGCTCTGGCTGAGCTGGCGGCGGAAAAGAACATCGCCCTGATCAGCGACGAAATCTACCGCGTCTTTTGCTACGACGAGCCTTTCCACAGTCCGGCCGAGTGGAACGATCGGACGATCGTGATTGACGGGTTCAGCAAGTCGCATTCGATGACCGGACTGCGGCTGGGGTTCATTCATGGACCGCAGTACATCATTCAGCAGATGCTGAAGCTACAGCAATTCACATTTGTTTGTGCTCCGCATCCGGTGCAATGGGCAGGAGTGACGGCCTGGGAGCTCGATCTGCAGCACAATGTGGTCGACTATCGCCGCAAGCGAGATTTGCTGGTGAGCTTGCTGGAATCAGATTTCGAAATCACAGGCGGGCAAGGAGCATTTTACCTGTTTCTTAAGGCTCCTTGGGGAACTGGATCGGAGTTCGTGACTGAAGCGATTCGCAACAATCTACTGATCATTCCCGGTAACGTGTTCAGTCCATCGGATACTCATTTCCGGGTTTCTTTCGCGGCGGAAGACGATTTTATCCGCGAGGGAGCCGAGATTTTGTGCCGATTGGCTCGCAATCCGCCTGCAGCGATGAGTGCTGCGAATGCCTAGTTTTCCGAAGCGGTATGCTGTTTGCTGTTCAAATCCGCCCTGTCCAGCTCGGCTGGACTCCCTCGGCTTGAGGGCAGAAGTGCCGTCAGACGGGGTGTCAGGGCTGTTGGAGCCAGCCGAGCTGGCAGAACGTCCACTTGGAAAAACGCGGCTGATTTCCTTGATCCGGGCGGAAAATCACGGAATGATGTATTCAGACTCTGAAGAATTCTGAACAATACGGCAGCCTTCGAGGATCATTCATACGTTCGGTCCGCGTTGGATCGTCGTTTCACCGTTTGTGTTTTAAGTTTGAATGCACTTGTCAGTTAGGGAGACTTTTATGCGTACTCTTCGCCAGCGAACGCGAGGCTTCACTCTGATTGAGTTGCTGGTCGTGATCGCCATCATTGCGATTCTGATCGCAATTCTATTGCCAGCGGTTCAAAAGGCCCGCGAAGCTGCGTTTCGTACGAAATGCGAAAACAACATTAAGCAGCTGGTGCTGGCACTTCACAACTACCACGACAGCCACAACGCTTTCCCGCCGGGAATGATCTCGACTCGACCTCCAGCGACCATCGACTTGTCGCCCGGTGGTTTTCGCACCGTTGACCCGTTTGAGCCGATCGACAATCAGTTTTCAACCAACGTCAATGGTGTCCCGGTCGGTCTGCATGGCATGAGCTGGATGTTTCACGTTCTTCCGTACATCGAAAAAGACAATCTCTATCAGCTGTGGCGAACAGACCTTAACGTCTTCTACAATGCGGAGCGCACGAGGGACGTTCAGTGGACTCGTCTTGGTTACGCACCTGCGACCTTTGACATCCCTGAATTCTACTGCCCATCGCGTAGGTCGAAAATGGGGCGAACCGGCGGCGAGTTTTCACAAAACTTCTACCTCGACTCATTTTCACCGTCGAAGCTGACGACCGGAGCTGTGATTTCCGGGGGTAACGACTACGCAGGGTGTGCAGGTTCGGGCTTGGTGTTTACTCATCCGAATAACAATACAACGATACGAGCGGCTTTCGATCTGACTCCTCAGCAGGTAGCCTTTCAATCAGCGACTCCTTCGGCAAATTACAATCAAATTGGCCAAAACGTCGGCGTCTTTACAACCAACAGTTCTGTCCGAATGGGCGACATTAAGGACGGCACTTCGCAGACGATCATGATTGGCGAAGCCGAACGATTCTCTCCGTTTCCAAGGACCATTCCCGTGCGAACTGCGATTCAGTACGCGTATGACGGATGGGCTTGGGGCGGTCCGGCAACATTGTTTTCAACCCAGTTTGGTCCAAACCAGATGGTGGATTTTGAATCAGCCGGTGCATCCCACGGAGATATCTGTATTGTGGGCCTGGCTGATGGGTCAGCTCACAAGATTGGTAAATCGATCGGCTTGCCGGTATGGCAGGCACTGGGCAACATGTCGGGCGGAATCACAGCTACGAATTTCTGATAGTGGCGGTATTCGGAACGATGGTTTGATTTCAAAAATGCCTTCGCCAGGTTGACGAATTCTCGCCAACCTGGCTTTTTTGTTGCGCTGGACGAGCGATTACTATGAGGTTTTCGACGTAAACTACGCCATACTTTGGCTTCCGACCAAAGCCCTGTGACCGACGATCTTAGTGACATGTTGATTGAGTTGTGCGTATGACCATTCGATACAAATGCATTGGCTGCGAATCCGTATTGAAGATCAAGGACGAAAAAGCCGGCACGAAAGGAAAGTGCCCAAAGTGCAAGCTGGAATTCACGGTCCCCTTTCCCGAAGAGGATGAAGACGACGGTATTGAAGTCGAGGCAACTGCCGTTCCGGATCCCGAAGATTCGGTGGACATGCCAATTGAGCTCACGCCTGATGCGTCTGAGTCCGATGAGTTCGATCCGTTGGATGTGCTCAGCGGGCCTTCCACAACAGGTCGATCTTCCGCAGGGCGGTCCTCGGCGGGCCCGGTTGGATCAAATCCAGCAGATCGAAAACCTTCCGTCGCTGAGTTGATGCGGGACTTTGAGGCTTCGAAAAAGAAGGATCCAGAGAGAAGGCCGGTCGTCTCCCGGCCTGCTGTTTCTGCTGCGGAGACCGTGGGTACTGCGGCCGAAGCATTGTCGAGAGCCTATCAGCAAAAACGAGACTCAGCCTCTGCACCTTCGAAGAGCGCGAAAGACGTTAAGGCGTCCGAACAGCGTACTCTGCTGATCGACTTCATCAAGACTCGCGCTGCCCCCGGGATCCTGTTGGTTTCTGTCGTTCTCTATTCGTACTACTGGTACATGAATCGGGAAATCTATACGGGGCCGCCGCTCTTTGATGTCACCGGTCAAATCATGAAGAACGGAAAGCCGGCCGCTGGAGTTGCTGTCGTGTTTGAACCGATCAACGGTGGCACCGAAGATCCAAGGACTTCATCGACCGCGACAAGCGACGTGGAAGGTAAATACCGACTCATTTATCTGAACTTCCCAGGTGCTCCGGCTGGTGATTACCGAGTGATGCTGACCTCCGAAATGGGGACCCCGATTTCACAAGCTGGCGGCATGAAGGAGTTCAGGATAACAGAGAAAGGTCCTAACGAATTCAAGATTGACATTTGAAGAACTGGTTTGTGCGGCACAAGTTGTTTGAGAAGAATAATGTCTGCAACAATCATCATTGACTATGGAATGGGTAACCTTCGCAGCGTGCAAAAGGCGTTTGAGCACATCGGCGAAGAGGCTCACATCAGCTCCAGTGCGAGCGAAATCGCAGCGGCGGATCGTGTTGTGCTGCCAGGCGTCGGCGCGTTCCGAGATGCCATCAACGCAATTCGACGAGCGGATCTCGCTGGCGTTATTCAGGATCATATCGCGGCTGACAGACCGTTTCTCGGAATCTGTCTCGGCCTGCAGTTGCTTCTGGATGTATCACTCGAAGATGGTGAACACGAAGGACTCGGAATCATCCCCGGAACTGTGCAGCGGTTTGAATTGCCGCCGGAGTACAAGATTCCTCACATGGGATGGAACCAGTTGGATCGAAGTCCCCAGCCGAATCACGGCCTGTTGCAGGGACTGGGGCCCGAGCCGTGGTTCTACTTCGTGCACAGTTACCATGTTGTTCCGTCCGACAAAACCTGGATTGCCGCCACGACGGACTATGGCCAACCCTTTGTTTCTGTCGTCGCAAAGAACAATGTCATGGCGACTCAATTCCATCCTGAGAAAAGCCAGGCGTGTGGAATGCAGTTACTCAGAAACTTCGTCGCTGTGACCGCCGGCGCGGTTGTTTAGTTTATCGTACGATGGGCATTCCTGCCCGTCGGCTTGCAGTCGGACAGGAATGTCCAACATACGCTCCAGTACTTCCACCGAGTTCACTTCATGCTTCAGTTACTTCCTGCGATCGACCTGTTGGACGGTCGCTGCGTGCGTCTTCGTCAGGGCAATTACGACGACAGCACCGTGTTTTCAGATGACCCCGTCGACATGGCACTGCGGTGGCGGGACGAGGGTGCAGAGCGTTTGCACTTGGTCGATCTCGACGGAGCCAAAGCGGGACGGCCGGTCAATCAAGCCGTGGTTCAGCGTATCATCAAGGCAACCGGACTTCCGTGTCAGCTCGGTGGAGGCATCCGCGACGAAGCCAGCATTCGGTCCACCATTGAGCAGACCGGCGTTGATCGTGTCATCGTCGGCACCAAGGCGCTGCGTGAGCCAGAGTGGTTCGCTGGCATGTGCGTCAAGTTCCCAGATCAGCTCGCGTTGGGCCTCGATGCGCGGGATTCGATGGTTGCGACAGACGGCTGGCTGGAAGTTTCGAAAGTCTCCGTCACTGAGCTGGCTCAGCGATTTGTGGGAGTGCCGCTCGCAGCGGTGATCTATACAAACATCGCCAATGACGGCATGATGCAGGGAATCGATCAGAATACGCTCGACGATTTCTGCAAGCTGGCAGACATGGGGCTGCCGGTGATCGCGTCGGGCGGCGTCACAAATATGGACGACATCGCAGCCTTGAAAATGATTAACGCAAAACACCCCAATCTCATCGGTGCGATCACCGGTCGTGCGATCTATGAAGGCACAATTCGAGTTCGAGAAACGATCGAGTTTCTGAAAGCATGAGGCCGCTATGAAGACCGATTTTCTGAATCTGGATGCCATCGAGGCCTTTGACCGTGACGGTTACATCGTCGTCGAGAATCTTCTGGACGCCGAAGAGACGAATTTGCTTGGCACAATCGCCCGACGGGATCATGCGCTGGTAGCCGCCAGAACGTCGCGTGCCGACGGTGAAGGCGGATCGGTCGATCTAGTTGTTGAAAACGAATTGCCAGCAAATTCCATTTACTCAGCTATCGTGCAGGCGGATCCGCTTGTCGCCGCCATGGAATCGATGCTGGGCGACGAGGTGTACCACTATCACCACAAGATGATTTTGAAAGAGCCACGCGTTGGCGGCGCGTGGACGTGGCATCAGGATTACGGCTACTGGTACAATAACGGTTGTCTGTTTCCCGACATGGCCAGTTGCATGTTCGCGGTCGACAAAGCGACGAGGGAAAACGGTTGTCTGCAGGTGCTGCGAGGCTCGCATCGAATGGGTCGAATCGACCACATCAAGCGAGGCGACCAGACGGGCGCTGATATGGAGCGAGTCAACGCGGCACTACAAAAACAGGAGCTTGTCTACGTCGAGATGACTCCTGGTTCGGCCGTGCTGTTTCATGGAAACACGCTGCATCGCTCCGATCAGAATGTGAGCGAGAATCCTCGCTGGGCCTTCATCTGCTGCTACAACGCTCGCAGCAACGATCCCTACAAGGACGGCCGCCACCCGCATTATGCGCCGCTCGAGCGAGTTGCTGCGAACGAGATCGCGGCGATCGGCCGCAGGCATTTGCAGTCACTGACAGAAAGCATCGGTGGTTGATGTTGGACGACGTTTGCGGGTGCGTGATGCAGTCACAAATCTGAGCCGTAAGGCGCTAGCCGCGGGTGTTTTCCCTGTTTTTTGACATTTACCCGCAGCGAGCATTTTGCGGCTCACGAAATCCAGAGCCCGCTTGCTCTGTTTGCGGTTGACGTTTGTTCCAATGACGACGATCAAAGCACTCTCTGAACATCTCAAATCCGCCAGCGCCGAACTTGGCTTTGCTCAATTCGGCATCGCTCCCGCTGTCACGCCGACGGGGTTTCATCGTTTGCTGAAGTGGATCGACGACGGTTACTCGGCCGATATGCAGTGGGTTGAGCGTCGCAAAGAGGCCTATCGTCATCCCGATGGAGTCATGTCGGGAACTCGCAGCGTGATCATGGCCGCGATGAACTACAACGACGGGACTCAACGCCAGCCAGGCGGGAAGGTGGCGCGGTACGCATGGGGATCGGCCGATTATCACGACGTTCTGAAGCCACAGCTTCAGCAGTTGGCTAAACTGATTCGGTCCGCCGTTCCCGCCGCTCGCACGCGAGTTGTGATCGACACGGCTCCTCTGCTGGAGCGAGACTTCGGACGACTCGCGGGAATCGGGTGGTTTGGCAAGAACACGATGCTGATCAGCCGCAGCGTTGGAAGCTGGTTTTTTCTCGGCGCGATTTTGACGGATATCGAATTGGAGTACGACAAGGCGGTCGAGCAGAACTTCTGCGGCACGTGCACTCGCTGCCTTGACGCGTGTCCGACTGATGCGTTTCCTGAGCCGGGAGTCCTGGATGCTCGTCGGTGCATCAGCTATCTGACGATTGAACATCGGAAAGAACCGGTGCCACTCGATTTACGAAACGGAGTTGGAGACTGGCTGTTGGGCTGCGATATTTGTCAGGATGTTTGTCCGTGGAATCGCTTTTCGCCTGAGGAGACTCTACCCGAGTTTCGACATCGGTCCAGCCTGAACCCATTGGATTGTCGTGAACTGTTGCTGTTGAGTGAGGAGCAGTTTCAACAACGTTTTGCAGACACGCCTTTCACCAGACCCGGTCGCCCGGGGATGCTGCGCAACGCGGCCATCGTGCTGGGTAACCTCCGCGATTTCGCGGCTGAGCCCGAGTTAGTTGCAAGCCTCAACGACCATGAACCCCTGATTCGAGGCGCCGCTGCATGGGCTCTGGGAGAATTTGCAACGCCGACATCTTTGGCCGCGTTGGACGAACGGCTGAAAGTGGAATCGGATCCCGTTGTTTGTGAAGAACTGCGGTGGAGTTTAGTTCGGTAGCGGCTGCTCGAATCCTGCTCGACAGAACGAAGAACCCACGGTTCGCCCGTTGTTCGGCCGGAGTGAAGAGCGATTGTGATTGCGTTAAATGACATCGTGCCAATTCAACACCGCCGCGACAATGACGATTAGCAGCAGTACGAGGCTGAGAGCCAGCATCCACCAGTTGACACGGGTGGTCGAAGTTGAATGAACCACGAGATCGGGATCATGAAGCAGTCGATTAAAAGCAACCATCGTTGCGAGTTCCAGCTCACGCGGTCGGTCCAGAAGTGAACGCGTTAAAGTCAGCAACTCAGCACTTCGAGAATCGTGGGAAAGCGAACCCTCACAGTTCATTTCTATATGCCTGAGTAGTTCCGTAAAGCCCGGCAAAAAGTCGCTTTGCGGCACGATTGCATAGATTGCTTCTTCGTCGTCGCAAGGAGGATGGGGATGCGGAGTCGAATCGTCGCTGGCCGAAGTCAGCGTTTCCGCCGCGAGAATCTCCATCACTTCGGGGCTTAGCGGTCCGGACGCTGTCGACGAAGGTTGTCGCGGACGAGGCGCGGAAGAAAGCGTGAGCAAACCTTCTGGCTTTTCATCCAGGTACTGTTGACCGGCCGTGTGGGCAAGGAACTGACTCAGGCGATCGGCCACGTCGCCAGCCGAAGCGATTCGGTCATCGCGGTTCTTCGTTATCATTGTCGACAGAATCTCAGTCAACTCTTCCGGGACATCATCTCGCACCTCGGAAATCGGAGTCGGTGCTTTTGTTCGATGTGCGATCAGTCGCTGGACCAGCGTTCCTTCCGTAAACGGAGGGCGGCCCGTCAGTAAAAAATAGAGCGCACACCCCAGACTGTAAATGTCGGCTCGGCCATCGACCGTGTGGCTGTCGACCGCTTGTTCGGGTGCAAGATAGTCGGCTGTTCCCAGGACGCGTTCGTTGAATTCACGAGTGAGGTTTTCTTCACTGTCGAAATCCTGTGCCAGCCCAAGGTCCAGAATTCGTACGGTCTGATCATCTGAAAGAAACAGATTACTGGGCTTGATGTCTCGATGAACGAGCCCTGCCTGATGCGCGTACTCTAACCCTGTCGCTGCCTGACGAATGAACTCCGCGGCCTTTCGACACGGCAGAGGACCGTCGGAGTTCACAATGTCCGCAAGGTCGCGTCCACGGAGCAATTCCATGGCCATGAAGTGCACGGCATCCAGACCGTCCGATTCAGAGTGAACCCCAAACACTCGAATGATGTGCGGGTGTTTCAGTCGTTGCGTAATTTCCGCTTCGCGCTGAAATCGCGGCAGGTAAGAAGCTTTGCTTGTGCGCGCCAGCGGCAGCACTTTCAAAGCGTGAATCTCGCCTGACTCTCTGTGCATCGCCGAATAGATGGTGCTCATTCCACCGCGAGCGACTTTGCTGAGCAGCTTGTACGGGCCGAGAAAGAAGCCCCGAAACTTCGCCTGAAGGAGCTTCTGCGCCTGCCAGTCAGTCACCATGTCTCGCTGACGCAGCCACGCACAGATCGCCTCGGACGGAGCATCGCGGGGAGACTTCGCAAACTCCTGTTCCACGGTCTGCATCTGTTCGACACTCAGCAATTCGCTGCGTGCGAGCATCCGCAGAAAAGAGTGGACAGAGAGCTGCATTGACATAGCTGAGGTTCAGTCTGACCGAAAATGTGGGTAAGCCACCACGCTTGTCGGATCGGCAGAAGCAGAAAAGTGTTGATCGTGTTGAAGATGTCCGGTTGAGAAAGCGATTACACCTCGGTATGCTCGCACTCTTACTCGCCTCATTCAAACGGAATATTGCATTTCCGCGAAGTGAACTCTACGTTGAGCGATCGAACGATTCGCTTTGTGAGTTTTTCTCCTGGTATTCCGGAAACGCACTCTGCCGCTTGTAACGGATGTGCTGGCAGGTGTCTGATCGTCGTCATGGAAGGCTCGCCCGAGCCAGTTCCGTAGGGAGTCGGGGACTATGAATCATCGCGAAGCCGCTCGAAACGATGCCATCCGTGCGTGGATTGGGACAGCCGTGATGGTGGTAGCATCCGTTTTCGCTGTGCTGATCTTTTCAGATCGAATGGACATGAACTTCGTTTCGTTGCCGGTTGTTTGGTACTCCAGCCGACAACTTCACCTTGTCCTTTGCGGAGCCCTGTTCCTTGCGGCGGCGATCCTGCTGCGGTCCGCTCCAGCTTCAACCTCGCGAGACAGCCATCCACTGTTTCGATCCGTCCGCCTGTTGACTCGCAACGAATGCCACCTTTGCGAGGATGCCCTTGCGGTGTTGCTTACGTTTCAGGATGTGTTGCCGACCATTGAGATCGTGGACATCGACAACGATGCTCAACTGGTGCGTCAGTTTGGCGAATCGGTTCCTGTCGTCGAAATAGACGGCCGAGTCCGTTTTCGAGGCGCTGTTCAGCCAGCGTTGCTGCGACGTCTCATTGATGCTGCAGAACTGCGCGAAGAACAACCAGCGGGGCAACCAGAAGATCTGGGCATCTCTTCGAGCGGTATCACCATTCACCGACGCGGGTAAAGGCAGTCGCCGTTTCGCATGACGCGTTGCACACGGTTTGTGACTGATCAGCTTCGCGGTTCGGCAATGGCGTCGAGTTCCTTTACGACACCGTCCCAAAGTCGAATCCGAAGCTCAATGGCGCGGCGAGCCACCTGGATGGCGGCTTGCGTTGTTTCGGGCGAGTCGCAAAGCGAATCAACAAGCCGAAGGGCCATTGGGCCGTGGTGGTCGCCATCGAGTTCGATGTGGCGTCGAATGTAGTACGCGAACCAGGGGGCGATTATTCCGGCCTGCAGAAAAGTGGCCTGCAGGCGGTTGAACATATCCGGGATGATGTCCTCTCGCCCGAAGCAGAATGCCGCAGCGACTTCGGCAGGCAGGCCCTTCGACGCGATCTGGAAGGTGAACTCAACAAACTCTCTGACGGAATCTGAAGGCGATGATTCTTTCAGGGCATTGACGAAATCACTATCGCTGCGAAGCAGATTCGTAAAGCGATCCAGACGGCTGCGATCCGATCCGACGTCCTTCATAGCTCGCAGATAGAGTTCAAAATGGCTGGCATATTTGCCTTCGCCGTCTTCGTCACTTTCTTCAGCCAGCACGATTTCGTTAATGAAACGAGACAGCTCGGGCTTTTCGGAAGGCAGCCATGGTACTTTCACTGAACAAAATTCCTGCTGCAGTCTTTTTAGCAGCCACATGAAATCAAGCACCGCAAATCCATGATGCTGCATGAAAACCCACAGCGACGGCAGGCTGTTGATCCTGTCGTAGATGGGATGACTAAGCAGTTGCTGCCGCAGGTCGGAAATACTGCTGAGGATGGAATCAGACGGAGTTGGTCGCAAATCGGTCATATTGAGATGGTCGCAGGAAGGCTCGCAGCAACGCCCGGGACGATGCTGCCAGAAGATTCAGTGCACGAGGCAGTCTCCGCACCTCAAGGAAGAATTCAACAGGCCTGCGCGGTGAATCCCGATGCTTTCTCACAGACGTAATGTTTTCCATTGTGCGATCTGTGCGATCTATGCAATTTCGGCATCACTAAGCCTACGGTTGACGATCGATCGCGGCTCTGCCAATCTCTCGCGGTTGGTAGGACCCTGTTCGTGCCTGTTTCTAAGTAGGGATGTTTTCGTATGTTGAATTTCGGGACGTTTGTGACCATGGCTGCGGCTGTCGTTGTTGTGTGTGCCAGTGCTTCGGCCGGATTGAAGGACGGCGAAACGATCGTTTTCCTTGGCGACTCGATCACTCAGCAGGGTGCAGGGGCAACGGGTTACGTGACGCTGTTTCGTGAGGCCATCGAGAAGGCTCGACCAAATTCCGGGATCAAAGTCATTGGTGCAGGAATCGGCGGCCATAAGGTCCCGGATCTTGAAGCTCGGTTGGATAAAGACGTGCTGGCACACAAACCAAACGTAGTCGTGATCTACATTGGCATCAACGACGTCTGGCATTCGAAGAACGGGAAGGGAACACCCGTTGATAAATTTGAGGCCGGACTCCGAAGCCTGATCAAGCGTAGTACCGACGCGGGAGCACGCGTGATTCTGTCGACTCCCAGCGTGATTGGCGAGAAGCATGATGGCTCGAATGAACTCGACAAGATGCTGGCTGAGTATTCTGCCATCAGTCGCAAAGTCGCCATGGAAACTCAGACCACGCTATTGGATCTGCACACGGCCTTCATCAATAACCTTAAAGAATACAACGTCGCGAATCAGGCTCAGGGAGTTCTAACGACGGACGGCGTTCACCTGAATGATGCCGGCAATCGCTTCGTTGCTGTTCGGATGCTGGAAGCCGCCGGAGAAGTTAAACCTCGCACTCGCGAACTTCGCCACATCGTACTGTTCAAGTACAAGCCAGAAGTGACGCCCGCTCAACTGGACGAAATCAATCGAGCGTTTCAGGATCTGAAGCGACAGATTCCACAGGTCAAGGATTTCGAACGAGGGATCAACAACAGTCCGGAGGGTCTGGACAAAGGATTTACTCACGGCTATCTGATCACGTTCGCATCTGAGGAAGACCGCGCAGCCTACCTGCCTCACCCGGCCCACAAGAAGTTCGTCGAACTCCTCGGCGGCAAACTCGACGAACCGCTGGTGTTTGATTATTGGGTAGTTGAATAAGCAACTCGCACCAACAAGTTGGCAAGTTGAATTGCCAGCCATGCCTGCTGAAATCCCGTCGACGGATCTGCCGCAGCCCCGTCGACGGGATTGCTGTGGCCGAATGATCAGTAAAAGACCGAGTCAAACGGACTCTCGTCGAAAACAGCCAACGCCTAAGCAAAATTCACATAAAAACTCGCTCGTCGATTTGTGAGAGGCGAAGTGGAGACTTATCTTAATGGGCTGTTCGCGGCGCAGGAAGCGCGCGGTGGATGAGGACAGTTGGTCGAAATTTCAAACGCTGCTTCGATCCATGAGTAATTCTCCGGAAAGCCAGTCTTCGCCGCAGACTCCGGAAGGATACGCGAACTCCCTGCGTGCTCGTGCGGAAGAAGCGATCTCGGCATCTGTCCATCATGCTTCGCTCTCGCAGCAGTATCTCACGCTGTCTCAAAAGTTTGCCGCGCTGGCAGAGCAGGCGGCGACGGGAAACGTTGTCGCTCATAGTGTTTACCAGCTGGAGCGAGAAGCCTCCACTGGAATGCCTGCGAATCCTATCGGCGTTCCTCAACTTCCCGGCACCAGGCTGAGAACTGTTCCGCCCCAGGTGTCTGAGACT
>JANMEV010000587.1:0-14155 GCA_031377305.1 Planctomycetota bacterium
TGAATGTGCGACTAAACGACCTGACCTATGCTCCTGAATTTGCTCAGGCCATGTTGATGCGACAGCAGGCAATGGCACTGATCGACGCTCGAAAGACCATCGTGGAAGGCGCAGTGGAAATCGTCAAGGACGCGGTTGTACGGCTGGGACATGCGGAACTGCATATGAGCGACGAAACTCGCGAACAGCTTATCAGCAACCTTCTGGTAGTTATCTGCAGTGGCGAGCGACCTCAGCCAGTCCTTCAAATGCAGTCACAACAACACAGTAAACACAAGAGCTAGACACCGGCAGTGTTGATTGCCGTTCCTTCCGAGCAACGTCGGTCAGCAGCGGATAGAAACAAGCGTCCATGCAAACCATCGATAGATGGAAAATGCATGGACGCTTTTTTCGTTGCGAGACTCTCAGTCGCCACCGCCCCAGAGTGCGGAGATGTCGACATACATCACCAGTGCGAATAAACTGACGATAAACAGCAGCCCGACCAGATGAGCGTAACCAATCACCTGCGGACTTGGCTTTCGGCGAGTGACTCCTTCGTAGATCAGAAAGACCATGTGGCCGCCGTCCAGAATCGGGATTGGAAGGAAGTTGAGAATCGCCAGGTTGATGCTCAGGAAGCCTAGAAACATCAATAGGTCCAGAATGCCTCGTTCAGCGACCATGTAACCAATCTTCGCAATCCCAAGCGGCCCGCTGAGTGAATCAACGGCCACGTCGCCTCGTCCAAGCGAACGGAGCGTCATATAAATGGAAATCGCGGTCGATTTTGTTCGGCGTAAGCCCATGGCGGATGCTTCGGCGAGCGACTTGCCTTTCTGCAATTCGCTTTCGGGCAGCCAGATCCCTTCATTCAGTCCTCGGAACCACAATGACCATCCAGTGGCTGGTTCAAATTGAGTCAGAACTTTCGACCCCTTTTCTTTTTCATCATCGTAGTACAATCGAATCTGGCGTTTTGGAGCGCGTTGAATATCTACAAACGCAGCGGCCC
Source organism: Planctomycetota bacterium (assembly GCA_031377305.1). GTDB lineage: Bacteria > Planctomycetota > Planctomycetia > Planctomycetales > Planctomycetaceae > SXXK01. Next base: position 998 of record JANMEV010000587.1, read on the forward strand.
AGTTGATATCTTCGACTTTGCCCGGCTCCTTGTCGGCGAGAGCAGACAGGTCTCTTGAAAGCGGGGTCAACTCGTCACCAAATGCGTCACCGTTGCCTTTGCCGGGATCGGCGTGGATCAGATCAACCTTTGTGATCTTCATGCCTGGCTTGAAGACGCCAAGTTTTTCGGCTTCAGATCCCGGCAGAACTTTGGCAATGCGAACCTGAACCTGATAGCCGAGCCCAATTGAAGGAATCGTCAACGGGTTCGTTTTGTAGTAAAAGTTGTTGAGCCAACCGGGCTGATCGCCGGGGATCATCTGCAATTCAATCTTCTGATCGCCGTCCGACGTTCGCTTCACCGTGATGTTGACAGTTTTTCCAGCCTGCTGAGCAAAGTAGACCGGCAATTGAAGAGGGTCGATATCGATACCCGGCTCTTTGCCGTCAACCGAAACAATCAAATCCCCAACCTTCATCCCGGCTTTTTCAGCAACTGAGTTTAACTGCAGCGCACGAACCGGTCCCATTGCCATCCACAAGCCCAGAGAACGCACGGGGCCCGGCGGAATCGTGATCTCGACGATCGTCGGATCTTTGGGCTTTTCGCCCTCAGGAACTTTTTCGCGGCGTTCAACTCTGTAAACCAGTTCACGGTCGGAGTATCGAGCCTCGATCTCCCGCATTGCAGAACGCAACTTAGTTTCGAAATCTGCGGCCGTCTTTGGTTCCGTTGCGGCGGCCGGGTCGGCGGAGGAATCGCCTGTTGCTGGTTTTGGCGTTACGGAAAGAACTTTGTCGCCAAGCTGGAATTTGCCAGAGGCTTGTCGCACAGGAAGTCCATCATCAGCAATCAGTTCGGCCGGTTTATCGATCTGCTCCGCAATATGCGTTGTGCGGGCCGAACTGAAACCGATTGATCGGCCCGGCGACGTTTTCTGCGGCGTCATGGTTTCCTTGAATGTGGAGCCATCCGAGTGCACGCCTTCGACAGTTACATCACCTGACGACAATACTACGGAATGCAGGATATCACCGAAGCTTTGGATATCGCTTCCATTGATCGCAGTGATTCGATCGCCGCCGCGAAGGCCATGTTCCCACGCAGGAGATCCGGGAATCACCGACTCCGCCACTGGTGCTGGCTCAAAGATTCCGAACCAGTAACAGGTCGAAAAGAAGATGAAACCGGTGAGCACATTCATGATCACGCCAGCGGAAATAATTGCCATTCGCTGAGGCACGCTTTTGGCGGAGTATGCTCGGGGATTCTCGGCGATCTCCGAACTGGTCATCTGGTTCGGATCCATATCGTCCTGGCCCAGCATCTTCACATAGCCGCCAAACGGCAGCACGGAAAGAGCGTATTCCGTTTCGCCTTTTTGGCGACTCCAGAAAATCGGGCCGATGCCAATGCTAAATCGCTCGACATGCACGTTGCACCATTTGGCGACGGCGAAGTGACCAAGCTCGTGAAAAAAGATCACAAGCCCCAGTCCAAGGACGACCGAGAGCACGTTCAGAATTTTGGTAAACACGGCACTGAACTCAGTCGCCGCGATCATTTGAAAAGCTAGATCTTCCACCGAGTGGCTTCCTCCCGAGCCCAGCGGTCCATTTGAAGCAACTGCTCCATCGAAGGCTGGGGATCGAATTGATGGTGGTGTAAAACGTCTTCGACAACCTGAGTAATCCGAAAGAATGGCAGCTCACGATTTAAGAATCGAGCCACAGCCACTTCGTTGGCGGCGTTCAGGACAGCGCCGCATGTGCCTCCACGCCTGGCTACTTCAAAACCCAATCGCAACGCGGGAAAGACGTCAAGATCGGGAGGAAATAGTTCAAGCGTTTGTGGCTGGTTCCAGTCTGGTTTCCGGGCCGGTCCAGGGGGCCGATCTGGAAACAACAACGCATATTGAATTGGGAGCCGCATATCCGGGGGCGACATTTGTGAAATCACCGACCCATCATGAAACTCTACAAAAGAGTGAACGTAAGACTGCGGATGAATCATGACGGCAATTTCATCCGCGGACAGCCCAAACAGCCACCTGGCTTCAATAATCTCAAGAGCTTTGTTCATCATTGTGGCCGAATCCACGCTGATTTTTGGCCCCATATTCCATGTCGGATGCTTTAACGCCATCTCGGGCGTCACAACCTTTAGCTGATCCTTTGAGAACCCTCGAAAGGGGCCGCCGCTGGCCGTAAGGATCACTCTGCGGACATCTTTTCGACGGCCGGACTGCAGGCACTGAAAGATGGCGCTGTGTTCGCTGTCGACTGGAATCAAAACCGCACCGGTTTCGGCTGCTCGCTGCATAATCAGAGCACCAGCAACGACAAGCGATTCTTTGTTCGCCAGGGCGACTCGTTTTCCGGAATCCACCGCTGCCCATGTCGCCGGTAAGCCAGCCGCTCCAACCATCGCACTAACAACAATATCGATATCAGCCTGACGAATGAGCTCCGAGACCTTCTCGAGTCCGTGATGCCAATCGACACGTTTTGACTTCGCATCGGAGTGTTTTGGCAGGGTGACGTCTTCCGAGCCCACAACCGCCCAGTCGGGCTGGAACTCAGAAACCTGCTGACAAAGCCGCTCTACGCTCTTGTGGGCCACAAGCCCAGCGGCACGCAGACGTCCGGAGTGCATTCGAATGACGTCAAGACAACTGGTTCCAATGGAACCTGTCGATCCGAGGACTGCGATGGATTGCGGGGCGGACAACGTTGAGCTTGCTCGACAACGAAACGGGGCGGATTTTCAAAACAGGATTCTAAGCGACAGACGGGATTCGTGGAAAGCCGCAGATCTGCGAGCGAATTCTGCCTCACGATTGCCAAAACGCCGCCCGTCCACGTTCCTCGACCCTGCTGCAGTCATTATTGTGGTCCGGCATCATTGTCCAGGTGAACACGATGGATCAATGGTTCCAATGTGTGAGCCAATCTTGCGGACCGTGACCATAGGATTATCGTGCAGATTGATTTAGTATTCCAAACCTTCCACAACCGCCCCAGGTTTCGCTCGCCTTTTAAGCTCGCCGACATGACACGAAAAACTGATCCTCTTGTGCATTCCGCAATCCGCGAGGCCCTGTTGGTCACTGGAATATGGCTGGCCGCAGCGACGTGGTCGCTCACGGTATGCTATCAAATGGGCTATCACCGAGACGTCAAGGACCTCCGACTCGTACTTGGGTTTCCCGACTGGATCTTTTGGGGCATCGTTGTGCCGTGGACCACATGTACTGTCGCATCCATATTGTTTGGATTGATGTTTGTGAACGATGGCGACCTCGGCAAGGATTTGGAAAACACCGATGACCTTGGACTGGGAGGCTGATCATGACACATTTGCTTTCCAGCGTTGCTCACCGGTCAATGACGTTCGCGGCTGATTCCGTTAGTCCGCCCAACGTCGGCTACGGTGCGATGTTCATGCTGATCCTGTTTATCGTCGGGTCGGTTTGGATTGGGATCATTGCCAACCGCTCTACAGAAAAAGGCGGTTTCATGAAAGGGTTCTTCCTCGGCAATCGAGGACTCGGAGCCTGGGCGTTGGCTTTGACGGCGACGATTCAAAGCGGCGGAACCTTCATGGGATTTCCGTCACTGGTGTATTCACATGGTTGGATCGTGGCCTTGTGGATTGGAAGCTACATGGTCGTTCCAATCACAGGCTTCGGCATTCTCGGAAAGCGACTGGCTCAGTTGAGTCGTCGAACAGGAGCGATCACAGTTCCCGATCTCTTTCGCACTCGCTTTCACAGCCCGACTTTGGGAGTCACCTGTACGCTCTTCATCCTGTTGTATCTGTCGTTCATGATGTTCGCTCAGTTCAAAGCCGGCGCTCTGGTGCTGAAACTGGCCTGGCCGAACAGCGATTCGATGTCGCTCTCTGAAGATGCTGCTATCGTTGCTCCCGTCAGTGACCCGGTTGCTGCTGTCTCAACTGCAGAATCAAAGAAACCGGCGCCGACTGAAGCGGAGAAAGCCACCGCTGATGCGGCTGCGAAAAAAGCCGAAGAAGTCGCGAATTTCCGTTACCACACGGGGCTAATCGTGTTTGCCGTGACCGTTGTGGGCTACACACTGATGGGCGGATTTCTGGCCGCCGTCTGGACCGACCTATTTCAAAGCCTGTTGATGTTTCTCGGCGTCGCGATTCTATTGGCCGCGTCGTTGTACGCGGTTGGTGGGCTTGAGCAGGCCACAATGAAGTCGCTTGAGAACACGGGTCCGGGATTCGTTTACGGTCCGGGCTACATGGATGACAAAACTTCAACTCACGAGTTCCTGCCACTGTCGCTGGCCATTTCTTTTTTCGTTGTCTGGATCTGGGGCGGCGTGGGTGCACCCGCGGGACTTGTCCGATTGATGGCCAGTCAGGATACACGAGTCATCCGGAAGTCGATCTACCTGCTCAGCATTTACAATATGGGAATCTATCTGCCGCTGATTGTCATCTGCGTTTGTGGTCGAGCCCTGATCCCTTCACTCAAATCCAGTGATGAGTTGATTCCTCGCATGGCGATCCTGACAACCAGCGGACTTCCAGGGGGCTCGTTGGTCGCCGGGTTGATTCTGGCTGCTCCATTCGGTGCGGTGATGGCGACGGTCAGTTCGTACCTTGTGGTGTTGTCGTCCGGCGTTGTGCGAGACATCTATCAGCGATTCATCAATCGAGACGCCGATCGAGATCATCTTCGCCGAGTCGCGTGGGGCACCATGATCGGCGCAGGAATCATTTCCGTTTTGGTGAGCTGGAATCCGGTCGACTTCCTGCAGGCATTTATTGTTTTCAGCACGTCCGGCGCGGCGGCAACGTTTCTTGTGCCCGCACTGATGGCCTGCTACTGGCGCCGCGCGACAACGAAGGGCGTTTTTGGAAGCATGATTAGTGGGGCTCTGGTTGTTCTGGTGCTTTATGTCATTGGGGTTTTCAACCTGCTCCCGGCTCAAGGCATTGGGACCACCAAAGGTTTTCACCCGTACTTTTTGCTCGGTCTGGACCCGCTGATTTGGGGGATTCTTGTTTCTGCGACCTTTGGAATTGCCGGTAGCCTGCTAAGCGAACCTCTTGATGAAGAACTGGTGTCTCGAATGTTCGACGCACAAACGAATACCACCACCGGAGCAACCTGACTCATCATGAGCATCGTGTATCAGCTCGAACCCAACCTTTCGATCGATGAATTCATCTCCGTTTTGAATCGCTCGACGCTGGGTGAACGTCGCCCGGTGCATGATCGCCTGCGGATCGAGCAAATGCTCAAAAACGCAGATCTCATTTTGACAGCTCGAAAGGAATCTCTACTGGTGGGCGTCAGTCGAGCAATTACCGATTTCAGTTTCTGCACCTACCTGTCGGATCTCGCGGTCCACGAAGCTTTTCAGAAGCTCGGAATTGGACGTGAGCTCATTCACAGGACTCACACAGCCGCCGGCTTGATGACTCGGTTGATTCTGATTTCGGCCCCCAAAGCCAGAACTTACTACCAGCATATCGGCCTTATTCCACACGATTCGTGCTGGATGGTGGACCCCGTCAAACCTGCGTAGCATCCAATACGAGCTATCACGGACGACGCAATGAAGATCGGCGCAGAGTGACTCAGTCGGGTTCTGAATGGCATCATTTCGAGTCCTTGATCGCATGGATCTGGACGCTGTGTTCAGTCACACCATAGATTAAGCACGGTTCGCAATTTTGGATAAAACTGACGTCGCCATTTAGGGGAAATGGAAAAGCTTCTTGCGGACGGTAGAGAATGAAGGCAGAATCCCTGAATGTCCTGCATCAATAAGGATGGAGCGGCTGATTCTGGCTTGAGGGATTAAGACGTGACCGCGACTCGAAAACGAATGATCGTAATGGGGAGAACTGGTTCGGCGGTTCCCCGCATGAAGGAACTGGCTGGCGAACGACTGGAAGTTGTGTCATCCAACGATGTCCAGATGCCACACGCCTCTGCGGACTACATGGTCGTCGATGATTCCGAGCCTGGGCTGATGTCCGACCTTCAGGTCTGCGCGATGGGCCTGCTGGGCGCTTTGCCGGACGGTGTTGTCCTGCTTGACGATTCTCTGAACATTCTGTGGCATAATTCGACGTTTCGAAATCTGCTGCGAGCAGACGGAGTTCTTGTTGGCCAACTTTTACAGGACGTCATTCGCCCGGCCGACGGTACCGACCTTCGACGCATCGCTGTCCCGGCAAATCCCAGCGAAGCGGCTTCTCTAAACGTGAAGCGGGAAGACCGAAGCGTTCTTGGTCTGCGACTGGCTCGAACGATGATTTCTTTGGGCGGCAACAGTCGCCACGCAATGATTTTGACCGTCCGCGATGTCAGCAAGCAGATGCTGGAAAAACAAAAGCAGGACGCGATCTACCGAGCCGGTCTGGAGATGGGCAACCTGACTCCGGACGAAGTGACCGCGATGACTCACGACGAACGAGTCACTTTGCTGAAGGATCAGATTCTGCAACTGACCCAGGAAGTGCTTGGTTATGACACATTTGAGATCCGGCTGCTCAATGTCGAGTCTCACGAACTGATGCCGCTTCTGGAGTTCGGAATGGACCCCGAAGCAGCGTCCCGAAAACTGTTCGCCGCAGAACGGCAGAACGGAGTCACTGGCTTCGTCGCATTCAGCAAACGCAGCTACCTCTGCGCAGACACTCAAAGTGATGTCCTTTATCTTTGCGGCGCCGCAGATGCGAGAAGCTCGCTGACGGTACCGCTGATGATTCGAGACACGGTTTTGGGGACATTTAACGTTGAAAGCCCTGGCACGCTCTCGTTCAATCAGAAGGATCTGGACTTTCTTACTCTCTTCGGTCGCGTTGTGGCCAGTTCACTGAACCAGCTTCAACTGCTTGCCGCTGAAAAAGTCACGGCCGCTACTGAGAATTCGGACAGGCTTAGGCTGGAGATCGCCGCGCCATCAGACGAAATCCTTGGGGCGGCAACCTGGATTTTGGAACGATACATTGGTCACGATCCGGATGTTTGCGAACGACTGCACAAAATCACAGAGCTCATTCGAAAGATCAGCGTTAATGTGGGCAGCGTGTCGCCAACGACCGATTCGACGGCTGGAATTGGAACCCCGGTCGTGCCTCGCCCGCCTCGAAAAGCGTTGCAGGGAAAACGAGTGCTTGTGGTCGATCAGGACGGCACTGCTCGAGAAGATGCCCATAATCTGCTTGGCCAAATGGGCTGCGAAGTCGAAGCTGTGCAGACCGCCACCGTGGCGTGTGCCATGCTGCGCAACTACCACTATGACGTAGTGCTTATCGATATTCGCCTTCCGGACGCGAATGGGTACGAATGCTTTCGACAGCTTCGCGAAATCAACAACACCGTGCCGATCATTATGATGACCGCATTCGGCTACGACGCTTCTCATTCTATTGTTAAAGCTCGACAGGAAGGTCTGAAGGCTGTCCTCTACAAACCGTTCCGCCGCGCTCAAATGCTGGACGAAGTCGAAAAAGCGGTCACCACACCACCACCGACCTGAGTTGATTGTGCCCCCACCCACTATCGGCTGGAAATTCATATCCGACTATGATTGTCGCTGCGACAAATGCTCTCACGACTTCAGAGTCACGGCCTCAATCTCAATCCATCCGGTCCATTCTTCACCCGGCTGTAGAATTCGCAGACCGCTGTCGATTCCGTTTTGCTGCAAATTGATTGCATCCGTCACGCAGGTGTAAGGCTCGATGCAGACAGCACTGTTCCACGGAGGCGTGAATACGACAAACTCCCGAAAGTCAGTCGAGCACCGCTGCTCTACGGCAACGCCAGCAGCATGATCGGTGATTCGGCACACGATCCTGCCGTTTTCCGAAACAATGTCGCTGTAGATATCGTCGACTTTGAGACCATTCAGTGAAGGAGTTCGTCGCAAGTCGGTGTGATCCGGCGGATTCTTCTTACGCCCCGTAGGAAGACCTTTGTTCAATTCCCAGATGCTTCGCGCGGGGACAAAAAGCGTGCACTGACCTGTCGTGGAGGAATTCAGCAGTGGAACATTGAAGTAAACGTGTGTTCCGAAACCCCAGGGTAGTGCGTGGTCTGTGGGGTTCACAACGCGAATCTCGCACCGCAGACAGCTTCCCAAAATTTTGTATGTCACGAAGATTTCGGCGTCTGTTGGCCACTGACTCAAACGGTCCGGGGCGTCTATGCTCAGGCGAAACGTACCCGTCACAGAATCGGCTAGAGACTCTGTCACACGCCAGAGCCGATCAACACACAGTCCGTGAATGGCATTGCCCGACTCATCGTACACAACAGACCCCGGAGGCAGATGAAAGTCCTTGCCTTCCCACGAGTAGCGTCCGCCAGCAATCCTGTTCGGAAATGGAAAGAGAAGTGGGATACCGCAATGTGTGGCGATCGACTGCCCTGGCTTGATCGTGTTGGGAGTCGAAAGAACATCGACGACGCGACCATCGGCAAGGTGAGCCCGAAACTCGACGCAGTTGAATCCGTGTTCGACGGCGATTGCGGCAGAAGAACCAGACGAAGCATTCTGAAGGTGCAGCATCGCGACGCCAAATTGCCTGCTGATGTTTTCTAGTCTTCAAGAATGGGCAATGGACTGTTGCGTTCACGTTCCATTGTGAGTCGCCGACCGCCGTCCGAGTATTCGCACGTATTCAGGTAGGCCCGCATCAGCATCAAACCGCGACCGCATGGGCGTTCGATGAATTCTTCGAGAGTCGGATCCGGAACATCATCAGGATCGAAGCCGTCCCCTTCGTCAAGAATCACCACATGCATTCTTTCATGGTCAATCCGGCAAGTGATTTCAACCTGTTTGTCCGGGCTGAGCTTATTGCCATGCCGGATTGCGTTCGTCAGGCTCTCTTCAAGCGAAAGCCTCATCGCAAAGATGTCCCGCATGCTGTACTCAAATCGCTCCATCAGCAAAATGAGTTGCTCCTGAACAGCCAGACCGTCGCCCGTGTTGCTGGGAATCTTGATTTCGAAATGCACCGGATTAGTCATGGTCACATCGAAAGCCGGAGGAAAGGAACAACACCGCGACGTTCGGTTCGGAAACAGATCGAGCTTCAGCGCAGCTCAACTTGCGAGACCATCAGAACTTTGTCAACGCTTCATCAAGGTCGGCGCAAAGAGTCAGGATCTTGTTGAGCTGAGTAATCTTGAAGACATCCATGATGTCCTTCTGAATGCTGCAGAGCACCAGTTTACCCTTGGCGGTTGCCATTTTCTTGTGCATTGTGATCAGCTTTCCAAGGGCCGCACTGGACAGGTATTCGACGAGCGAGAAGTCCAACACGATTTTCTTGCGACCGTCTTTATCGACGAGCGAAAAAAGTTCCTGGCCCAACGCTTCGATATTTGCTTCGTCCAGAATCTTTTTTTCCAGCAAGCGAGCAACTGTCACTCCGCTGATCTCTTCGATATCAATACGACGGTCGGACTTCGACATAGTTGGCCTCAACTGAGCCCTCTGGGGCGGTTCTGCGAATCTTTGACGATAGGTGAAGGCTTTCAGCAGCAGACCGTCTCGATTCAAACAACAAGACGACGCTGAATTACAGCCTCTGGGCTTTTGCGTGCACCCGGAAACTCCAATTTCCCTGCTCGATCATTACCCTCGATAACCAACCTGTCAAGCGATGAGCGTTGTAGTTCTCGCGGTTCAACGGTGACGATCCGTTCGACTCAGCTTTTCCGGTTTCAACGTCGTGTTTGCTGGATGGTTTCACCAATAGCCGTTTTCGCTGGAAATGAGAACTATCTCACTTGTTGTTTATCGAAAATCGCGATCATCATGCGACAAAGGCTTGGCCCCAAGGTCGAAGTTTCATGCGTATTTTCTGCAAAACATCGAGTTCCAGAAATTCGAGGCAGTCAAATGTTTCATTATGGCAACAATCAGCAGGTATGGCAGTACTGGGCAGATCCTGCCGTGCGAGCCGATTATGAGTCGTTTGCCGAGGATAGACGGCCTTTCGGCAAGTAAGACTGGTTGACCAGTCGCGGTGACCGACCTAAAGTTTCTATCCAGCAGACTTCTATTGGCGAACTCCTGTCCCAAAGTCTGGCCAAAAATTCTTAGGCAGCGACGGAACTATGTCAGGTCTACAGGATCCATCCACAGATAAGAATTCAACTGGCCCCGTGAAGCCAGGCCGGCCTCCTCGCAAAGATAGGGGGCAGTCCAACAACGCGTTTTGGTACCTGCTGGTGATTGGCATTTTGGGTGCCGTCTTCATGTCGGTCGCCAGTCGCAGCCGAAACGGGGAGAAAGTCGATTACAGCGAGTTCATCCGAAAGGTCAAAGTCGACGATCTGAACAAGGATTGCGTTTTTGAATTATCGATCGGCACGTCGGCACTGTACTGGCAGGATAAGTCTCAGCAGGACCTTCGGCTGGGCAAGGAATCGTCCGTCAAGCGGTTCTACACTCCGTTGCTCAGAATCAGTGACAAGACTCAGGGAGAACTCGAAACACTGCTGAACGAAAAGCAGATTCGATTTGGATACGCGGAACCACCGTCAGAGTTAACGGCAATGTTGCCAATGCTGCTGATCACGGCATTGTTTGTCGGCGGAATTATCCTGGTGATGCGACGCGTGGGCGGCGCTGGTTCGGCGATGTCGTTTGGACGGAGTCGAGGCCGTCTATACGCTCAGGAAGACGTGCATGTCACGTTCAATGATGTCGCTGGCATTGATGAAGCTGTCGAAGAGCTGAAAGAGGTCGTTGAGTTCCTGAAAACGCCTCAGAAGTATCAGGCACTCGGTGGGCGCATTCCGCGAGGCGTGCTGCTGGTGGGACCTCCGGGGACCGGGAAAACGATGCTGGCGAAGGCAGTGGCCGGAGAAGCTGGAGTTCCGTTCTTTGGTCTTTCAGGTTCTGACTTCGTTGAAATGTACGTTGGCGTGGGTGCCGCCCGTGTTCGCGATATGTTTCAGCAGGCTTTGCAAAGAGCTCCGGCCATCATCTTCATCGACGAACTCGATGCGCTTGGCAAGGTTCGAGGCAGCGGTGCTCCCGGCGGACACGATGAACGCGAACAAACTCTGAATGCTCTGCTGGTTGAAATGGATGGCTTCAGCACCGATCACAGTGTGATTGTGATGGGAGCCACCAATCGCCCTGAGACGTTGGACCCCGCACTGATGCGACCCGGGCGTTTCGATCGACATGTTCTGGTGGATCGACCTGACATCAAAGGTCGCGAAGCAATTCTGAACGTTCACTCCAAGCGAGTGAAAATGGCTGACAACGTCGACTTGAAGCGGCTCGCAAAACTCACTCCCGGTTTTGTGGGTGCAGACCTTGCGAATCTGGTGAACGAAGCAGCATTGTTGTCCGCTCGTCGCGAAGACAAACGCGTCACAATGAAGTCGTTCGAAGACGGCATTGAAAGAGTCATGGCAGGGCTTGAAAAAACATCTCGCATCATCGTCGAAGATGTCAAACGACGAGTTGCCTGTCATGAATCCGGCCATGCCCTTGTGGCCGCGAGTTTGCCCCACACGGACCCGGTCCACAAGATTTCAATCATCCCGCGAGGCATGGGGGCTCTTGGATACATGCTGCAGTTGCCGGAAGATGATCGTGAGCTGCTGACTCAATCAGAGCTCCAAAGCCGTATCGCCGTTCTGCTGGGCGGAATCTCGGCAGAACAACTCATCTATTGCGAAACCTCAACCGGCGCTCAGAATGACTTGCAGCGAGCGACTGACTTGGCTCGCCGCATGGTTACCGAGTTCGGAATGAGCCCACGTTTGGGTCGAATGTACTACAGCGAAGCTCAACGATCGCCGTTTCTGGCAGGCTCCGGAGCGATCATGACCGAGTCCGTTCACTCAGAGGCAACTCTGCGTGAGATTGATCTTGAAGTGAAACGCCTGGTGGATGAAGCCTACAGAACAGCATTCGATACGTTGTCGTCACAGCGTTCAACGCTGGAGAACCTCACTGCAGACCTGATCGAAATGGAAACGATGTCCGCCGAACATATGCACAAGGTCATCGACGAAAATCGAAAAGGTCCCAAGCTGATGGCCGTACCTGTGCCGCTCGTTGGTGATGCTGTCTCTCCGGATTCACGATCAGCAGAGGATGATCCTGCGACCGAGACTGGCTTTCCAACTCGGGAAGCAGCTGACGGCTAGCAACGGGCAATGGGCCGATGAGACTACCTAAAAAAACAGCCCAGCCTTTTCAGGCTGGGCTGTTTCATTTTGAAGGGGTGACTAACCGGGCTTGAACCGGCGACCTCCAGAACCACAATCTGGCGCTCTAACCAACTGAGCTATAGCCACCATCCTGGGCGAGATGCTAACCACCGTCTGATAAGTGATCAAGTTTCTCGCCTGGAATTTGAGACACGTTTCGGCCTTCTCTGGTTCTCAGATCCAGCAAATCTCTTTGATCCGGGCAAGTTGCCTGCAAAACTTGCGCGAAGGCTTGGCATTCTTACGATCCCGTCTGCTCCCAGAACTGGGATAGGGGTGGTCGCCAGCCTCGTTCCCGATGAATCTCAGTCGCCGAGCGACTGAGCTGCGTATTCCGCGATTGCATCCACGCAAACTGCTGACTTTGAAGTGGCACGAAGTCTCCATTGGGGCACCGTAGTAACGATTTTCCGGAATGCAGCGATGGCGGTACCCGCAGGAAATGCGGGTCTGCGAGCTTTTCCGGCAAGTCCTGCGGAGACTCACCGATAAGCACGACCAGAACCTCCGCGTCATTGCGCGCGAGGATCCGTCGTTTGTCGGAAACCATCCATGCTTGTCATTGTTGGAATCATCATTGTTCTGGGCTCCGTCATGACCGGGTTCAGTATGGCGGGCGGGCATTTGCACTCGCTCATTCACCCGTCGGAGCTCGTGACGATTGGCGGAGCTGCACTGGGTGCCATGATTTGCAGTTCGCCGCCGAAGGTGCTGAAGGACCTGATGCACGGAATGATCGTGCTGCTGAAAGGCGGAAACGTCGGCAAAGCAACTTACGTGCAGATTTTTCAAATGCTTTATGAACTGTTTCGCATTGCAAGACGTGACGGAATGCTGGCGTGGGAAGCGATCCTGACTGAAGGCCGCAGCAATGCTGTGTTTCAGAAATATCCGAAGGTGATTAATGATCATCATCTGCTGGAGTTCATGAC
>JANMEV010000590.1:0-2503 GCA_031377305.1 Planctomycetota bacterium
GAAATCGATGGTCCGGAGCAATGATTTCCAATGGATCCGTCTCAGCAAGTGCAGGAACTCCAGCAGCGAATTGCTCTTCTTGAAGAGGAGTTAATGCGAGCACAGCGGCTGAGTTCAGTCGGAGCCCTGGCGTCATCTATCACTCATGAGTTCAATAACATACTCACGACCGTGATCAACTACGCCAAGATGGGACTGAGGCACAACGACGATGCCACTCGCACGAAGTCGTTTGACCGAATTCTGTCGGCCGGACAACGAGCGGCCAAGATCACGACTGGCATGCTGGCCTACGCCAGAAACTCAAGTGACCGAATTGAACCGGCTGACCTGAAGAAGCTGCTGGACGACGTTCTGATGCTTGTGCAAAAAGACTTACAAATGCATCGCATCGGTGTCGACCTCTCGTCGCACGCCAGCGTTTGGGCACTGGCCAACGCAAGCCAAATCCAGCAGGTGCTGATGAATTTGATCGTCAACGCCCGCCAGGCGATGCCGGAAAATGGCCGCCTGAAGTTGATCGTGCGTGACAATAAATCAGAAGGCTGGGCGGAAATCGTTGTTAGTGACAGCGGGTGCGGAATACCACACGACAAGCTTCCGCACATCTTTGATTCGTTCTACACAACCAAGAAGCCCGATGCTCGAGGTCAGGGTGGAACGGGACTTGGCTTGGCTCTGTGTCGCCGCATTATTGAGACGCACCAGGGACGCATTCGAGTCGAAAGCGAGATCGGTAAAGGCACAACCTTCACACTTAAGCTGCCTCGTTCCGACTCACCGGCTGGCTTCATCGATACGTCAGGAACATCGGCAAGCACCGTCGCACCATCCGCCAGCACACTCCTGGCTAATCCGCCGCGACCGCTGACTGCTGCCACTGCAGACTAACTTCCTGCCAACGCTTAATCCTGGTGTTGCAGACAGCACAGTTTTCGCCGACGGAACGGCGAACCTACGTAGGCGAGCCGTTGCGTCGGCTCGCAGCAAACCCGCAGCACAGTCGTTACAGAGCATCACTGCTGTATCTCGGCCAGAAGTTTGGGCTTCGGGCTAACAGTCGGAACACACAAGCGTTGGGTTCAGTGGGGAATCGTGAGTATCAAGTGATCTCTGTCGAGACAGAACCTCAACTTGAAACCTCGTAGGACAAGCTTGTCGTCGATCCGGAGCGCGTCACTTTAAAGACGGCCCAGGATCCGCTGGGCGATCCGGAGCTGCAGCGTCCAGTCTATCTTTCGGGTGGGGAGTTACTTCTTCGGCAACTCCGCAACCTCGATGTAGAGGTCCTTCAGCTGACGATCATCCACCGGCGACGGGGCGCCTGTGAGCATGTCGGCCGCTTTCTGAGTCTTTGGAAACGCGATGACGTCGCGAATGTTGTCATCACCCGCCAGCAGCATCACCCAGCGATCCAGGCCGAGCGCGATGCCAGCGTGCGGTGGTGCCCCGTATCTCAATGCTTCCAAAAGGAATCCAAATCGACGTTCGGCTTCGTCGGGATTGATGTTAAAAAGGTCAAAGACCATCTGCTGAACTTCGGAATCATGAATTCGCACGCTGCCGCTGGCCGCTTCGTAGCCATTGACGACAAGGTCGTAACTGTCCGCTCGAACCTTGCCTGGGTCAGTCTTTAGATACTCGGCATCGGCCGGGTTCGGCTGACAGAACGGATGATGTTCCGCGTCGAAACGGCCTTCTTCCGGATTCCACGTGAGCAGTGGGAAGTCGAGCACCCAGATGCATTTGAATTCCGTCGGATCGTACAGATTCAGTTCTTTGCCAAGTCGATTTCTCAACGCGGCCAGAGCGGAATTTGTCACCTTCGGTGTATCAGCAACGAACAACAGCAAGTCGCCCTCTTCGCCGCCCATGCGTTGAATGATCTGCTGTTGGTGCTCGTCGGAAAAGAACTTGGCGATCGTTGATTCCAGCTTGCCGCCAGCCACTTTCATGTAGGCAAGTCCCTTGGCTCCAAAATCGCCGACGAAGTTTTTCAGATCAACGTCGAGCAATCGACGGCTGTACTTTTCCGCCGCGCCTTTGACGTTCAGGCCTCGCACACGGCCGCCGGAGCTTGTGACGGTCTTGAAAACGCCGAAGCCGCTTTCCGCTGCGATATCGCCGATGTCCACAATCTCCATCGCGAAGCGGACGTCCGGCTTGTCGCAGCCGAATCGTTCCATTACGTCGCGATAGGTGTAGCGAGGCAGCGGAGTCTGCATCGTGACGCCTCGTACCTTGTGCATGACGAACGCAACCAGCCCGTCGATCGTGTTGAGGATGTCGTCACGTTCCACGAACGCCATTTCGACGTCGATCTGAGTGAACTCAGGCTGTCGGTCGGCTCGCAGGTCCTCATCACGGAAGCAGCGAGCGATCTGATAGTATCGATCGTAACCCGCAACCATCAGAATCTGCTTATAGATCTGCGGCGACTGAGGCAACGCGTAGAAGCTGCCAGGGTGGACTCGACTTGGCACAAGATAATCACGAGCACCTT
>JANMEV010000633.1:0-4651 GCA_031377305.1 Planctomycetota bacterium
CCGAGGCGAATGAGTCTGTTTTTATCGCTGATGACATGCGCGGCGGTTTTCCATACGGTAATCACTTTACGCACGATGTCTGACGTGATGAAACCTCTTGAACGGGGAACTGTGTCGACCGAGACGGCTGCGGTAGTTCCAGATCGCGTTTCGCAACTTGGTGAATACCGATTGACTGCAACGACCGGAAGCCGTCGATCCGATCTGTTTCCCGATGTGCGCCTGACTGATCAATACGGAAAAACACTTCGCTTTCGCAGCGACATCGTCCGCGACAACATCGTGTGTGTGGTCTTATTCTACACGGAATGTCAGGGGACATGTCCGGGAACAACGCAGATGATGAAACGCCTGAGAGCATCGCTGAAGGATGACTTCGCAGCAGAGTCACTGAAGTTCGTCTCGATCAGTCTGGATCCGGAAAACGACACACCTGAAGACCTGCTGGCCTACGCGGCTGACAATGGCATTTCGGCCAAGGATGACATGCCGGAATGGATTTTCTGCACAGGCACTCTGGAGGACATTGAGTCGATCCGCCTTTCGCTGGGTTTGTTCGATCCTGACCCGGTCGTGGACGCGGACCGCACGCAGCATGCTGCCCTGTTAACATTCGGCAACGACCAATATGACCGCTGGACAGCTCTGCCGGCTGGCCTGAAGTTCAGTGACCTGTCCGAAACGTTCCGAAGAATCGTGGGGACGACCGAACGGCAACGGTTTGAAACACGAATTACCAGCAGTGCCGTTCTTGTCAATGCACAGCAAAGTTCATCCAACGATTCGTGCTGCACAAAGATGTTGCAAAATGGCATCAAACCATGTTGCACAAAACCGACGGAATAATCCGATGCGACTGATACCGATTGCAGATGTCCTGCCACCTGCCTCCCTGCACCTGCTTCCCCCTGTTCCGTAAATACTTTTCGGAAGCAGCTTCGGCGGCAGCGCCGCAGTGACAGTCTGTGACTGTTCGGTGCATTTGCAGGTCCGGCGATACCGCTTGCGTCGAACCACGCGACGCCAGGTCACCGTTTCGATTTCGATTTGTTCGCTGTCTTCATGCTGCCCACGTCCCTCCAGCGGCAGTCCACAGCAAGCACAGACTGTGGTGAATGCAGTTCGGAGCATGTTCTCTGAGAGTTTCGTCATCGGGGGTGTCCGCGAGAATCGTGCCCCGGGAATGCATACGGCAGACGCCGATCGCCAGGATTTGGGCGATCTCCGAGATGCATTGGTCAAGTGGTTGGGCGCGAGTACGAATCATGGTCAGGCATGTGGGGGATCCTCAAAAGGGAAGACCCACGGCAACCTTCGCAATGCGACCGGCGTACCGTCGGGCAGAAACGTCGTGGCGCGTGTCCAATCACATCGCCCGGCACCATTGATCTACGCAGTGAAAGTTCGAATTCACGAAAAAGGGTGCGAGAGGTACGCGGCTGTTAACACCACGGTAGCCATTAGCCAGAGACTCAGAGAGTTTTGGGGCACAATTTGAGGCTACGATGGGGACCGTAATGGTTCCTGTCGCGGCCTTCTGTGGCGACCTCGAATCGGAGAGATTTTGGCCTCGGGCGGAATTGATCCAACGCCCGCAAAAAAAAGCGGAAAACGAAAAAACGCAGAGAGGGACACTCTCGGCGTCTTTGGTCAACTCAGATGACAGCGAAAGTTCGCTGTTTTCAAACAGCTCCCCCGGAAGGACTCTCTGCGTGACGATGCACGCGTGTGTTCAAAAGTCTGATTTGACGTAACTGATATGAGACAAATGCGTTGCAGGATTTCGAGTCCCTTTCGGTGGTGTACGAAGACTTTGAGATTCGCGAACTCCATGCGAATTAGTTAACAGTCTTGCCCATGCCGGAATTAAAGCCGTAGCAGTACCTCAAGTTCAGAAATCAATCAGACATTGACCATGCCGTTCATGATTCAGTTCAGGATGTCCGCTTGTGACCTAGCAACTTCGAGCGAAGAAAGTGTCACCGCCGCGTTCGAGTCAGGAACTCACTTCGTAGAAAAAAATTCGACTGATTTCTATTAATCTGAAAAAAGGATAGACAACTGGTTGCGTTCCCGTGGACGAACGATAAGAGTTCGTAAGCGGGTTGTGGCAGGGTTCAGGAGCAATCTTGTTTACCCGCGGCGCGACTCGATAATTTTCGGATGACTGATTCGAGCGCAACGCGGCTGCCGCGGAGCGCGATAAAAAGTAAGCCGACAGCGTGAAATCCTTCAAAGGATTCCGCCCTGTCGGCTTTTTGCATTGGTTCGTGTGACTTTCGGACGACTCGAGAAAGCGCAACCTGATTGATACGGGGGCGCGCGACAGAGTAGGCCGACACGGTGAATTCCTTCCGGATTCCGCTGTGTCGGCCTTTTTTCGTTCGCAGTTCCCGGTGGTCTCAATCGTTCGAAGTCCCTCGGACAAGTGTGGTGGAGCAACTGACGGTGCCGATTGGGTACCGCCGGTTCAGTGTTTTGGCTGTTTCCTGACCCTGTTTTTCAGAGATCTTGTAAGGAGAAATGTGATGTTGGCTTTTCGTTGGTTGAATGGTGTGCAAAATTGGTCTGCCGGGAATCGTCAGACGAAAAGATCGGTACGAAATACCAGCCGTCGGTCGCGCAATGGAGGCCATCTCCAGGTTGAGCGGCTGGAAGTTCGCAGCCTGTTGACGGCCGCCCTCGGTGTCACCGATGCGAACGAACTGATTGAATTCGATACGGCGACACCCAACGTCGTCGTGACGACCCCCATCACGGGCCTGGTAGGCGGCGAGATTATTCTCGGCATCGATTTTCGTCCGGCGACAGGAGAGCTCTATGCACTGAGCAGCGACAGCCGGCTGTATACGATAGATCCTGCGACGGCGATTGCGACTCAGGTTGGCAGTGACGGCGCATTCACGCTGGGTGGATTGGAATTCGGATTTGATTTCAACCCCGTCCCCGATCGCCTTCGCGTCGTGAGCGATGTGGATGAAAACCTGCGACTCAACCCGATCGATGGTACGCTCACTGCAACGGATGTCGCACTCTCCTATGCTGTCCTTGACATCAATGGCGGTGCTGACCCAAACGTCGTGGCTTCGGCATACACCAACAGTTTCGCTGGTGCGACCGCGACGACGCTATACGGCATCGATTCGAATCTGGACGTGCTGGTGATACAGGCCCCGCCTAACTCCGGGACGCTGAGCACGGTCGGCGACTTGGGGCTTAACGTGACCGATGTGGGAGGGTTTGACATCCAGCCCTTTGGAGATTCCGCCTTTGCCGCACTGACGATTGATGGAACGCAGTCGTCGTTGTACACAATCGATTTGGTGACAGGGGCAGCGACATTGGTCGGCAATATCGGTGCCCTCCCGACCGTGGTTCGCGGACTGGCGCTTGTGCCGGCGGGCACGCTGCAGCTCAGCGCCCCAACGTATGCAATCGGCGAGAGTGGACCCACTGCAACGATCACCATCAATCGCGTGGGTGGCAGCGAGGGTACTGTCTCCGTCAACTTCGCAACCAGCAACGGAACGGCCACCGCCCCTCAGGATTATGTTGACTCTGATCAGATCGTCACATTTGCACCGGGAGAAACGAGCAGGACCGTGACCGTTCCAATCGTCGCCGACCTGCTCGATGAAGCGAATGAAACCGTTAATCTCTCGCTGAACAGCCCCACAGGTGATGCAGGTCTTGGAGTTCAGTCGACGGCTGTGTTAACCATCACCGATGACGACGCCGCACCGACGGTCACGCTGTCCATTGCTCCTTCCAGCATCGGCGAAGCCGCAGGGACTGCCACCGTCACGGCCACGTTGTCCGCGCCCTCCGCTCTGCCCGTCACCGTCGATCTGGCCTTCACCGGCACGGCTACGAATGTTACCGACTACGTCCGTTCGGGGACTCAGATCGTGATTCCTGCCGGCAGCACGACAGGATCGGTGACGCTGACAGCCGTGCAGGACACCGTTGTTGAGACCAACGAGACGATCGTGGTCGCCATCAGCGGCGTAACAAACGCCACCGAATCCGGCATTCAGCAGGACTCGGTCACGATTACTGATGACGATGCCTCACCGACGGTCACGCTGTCCATTGCTCCTTCCAGCATCGGCGAAGCGGCAGGGACAGCCACCGTCACGGCCACTTTGTCCGCGCCTTCCAGTCAGCCCGTCACGGTCGATCTGGCTTACAACGGCACGGCCACGAATGTGACTGACTATGTCCGTTCGGGCATGCAGATCGTGATTCCTGCCGGCAGCACGACAGGATCGGTGACTCTGACAGCCGTTCAGGACACAATTGATGAGACCAACGAGACAATCGTGGTC
This sequence comes from Planctomycetota bacterium, assembly GCA_031377305.1. Classification (GTDB taxonomy): domain Bacteria; phylum Planctomycetota; class Planctomycetia; order Planctomycetales; family Planctomycetaceae; genus SXXK01. Next base: position 4,329 of record JANMEV010000633.1, read on the forward strand.
GACATCAGCGGTGTGACCAACGGCACCGAATCCGGTACACAGCAGGACTCGGTCACCATCACCGATGACGATGCCGCACCGACGGTCACGCTGTCCATTGCTCCTTCCAGCATCGGCGAAGCCGCAGGGACTGCCACCGTCACGGCCACGTTGTCCGCGCCCTCCGCTCTGCCCGTCACCGTCGATCTGGCCTTCACCGGCACAGCTACGAATGTTACCGACTACGTCCGTTCGGGGACTCAGATCGTGATTCCCGCCGGCAGCACGACAGGATCGGTTACGCTGACAGCCGTTCAGGACACAATTGATGAGACCAACGAGAC
>JANMEV010000640.1:0-17828 GCA_031377305.1 Planctomycetota bacterium
GTGCTGCTCCATCTCCTGCGGGTGCCTCGGAAGCGGCTTCCACGGCTGTACCAGTCGCAGCACCGTTCGCACCAGGCGTTTCTGCTCCGGTCATTGCCGGATCCACTTGCCCTTTAGCGGGAACGTCTGTGCTTTCAGAACCCGATCCCTCAGGTGGCGCAGCGGCCTTTTCAGTCGTCGCAGCAGCCTCTTCCGCTGCAACCTGAGCCTCAGATTCTTGAGCAGACTGATACAAGGTCATCAATCCGCCAATCTTTACATGCACGATCAAAGGATCAGCCATTGCCGCCTGATAAGCGAGCTTTCCTTTGGCCGCAGCCAGAGTATTCACATCGGCACCACCTCCGGGCATTCCCATTCCACCGCCGGGCATTCCCATTCCAGCGCCCATGCCGGACGACATTCCTTGTCCGCCAGAAAGTGCCCCTGCACCACCCAAGTCTGAAAATCCACCCCCAGTGTCGTCACCTCCCATGGCAAGCGAGTCCATGCCGCCGCCCATGCCCATGCCCATGCCCATGGCACCCATGCCCATGCTGCCGCTCATGTCTGTCATCCCGCCGTTACCTCCTGCAGGCGAGCCCGTTGCCGAAGCGGAATTGATCTCGACTCGCACTATTTCTACTGGGAAGTCCGAATTGGTCAAAGAAGCCAGCAGGTTTGGAAGTTGATCATCCCGAACAAGCACCTCAAGGACGAAACCTCTGGTCTTGTAGCCCAGTTCGACACCCGGCCCTCCATCCACATAGCGTTTTACTTCGACTGCAGCACCGGCACCGTCCGCACTACCAAATGCACCGGATTCCATCGATGCCGGTCCGCCCATCATACTGCTCATTCCACCACCGCCTGCCGCGCCACCCCCCGCCGGGCCAAACTCTTCATCCAGGATGTCACTACCGGACTTACCCTCAAACGCGGTTCCTGGATGAGTTGCACTGCTGCCTGTTCCTCCGCCACCACCGCCCGTACCAGCCATCATTGCATTTGCATAACCCGCATCGTCGCCCGCCATATCGCCAGACATCATGCCGCCCATGCTTGTGTCTCCTGCACCGCCACCACCGGGTTTGGCCTCACGGTCACCGCCACGCAACTTCAGAGCAAAGATTTTGCGAATCTGCGACTCCGTAATTCGTGTCGCACCTTCGTTAACTCGTGCGATCGATGTGAGCAGCGACCGCAGCAGCCAGATGTCTTCCTGATTTTCCCAGATCTCAACGGATGTGGGCTTACCATATCTCCACGAGTTATAAGGCTTATGGGTCACGCGACTACTATTGACATCAACCAGACCTTCGCCATTCTTGTAAGGCTTGACTATTTCCAACAGTCGCTCAATCTCATCCCCGTAGATGGAAGCCCATTTATCTCGAGTGGTCGTGTTCTTAATTTCGCCTCCGAACTCAATCCCCTTCATGTCGGCAGCAAGAAGCGGCGGCCATTGCCGAGCCGATTGCTGTCGTTTCCAAAGTTCCGCAGATGCCGCCTTGTAGGCAGTGTCTTCGGCAGCGTTCTTTTTGGTAGCTTCATCCACCCAGGATTGATTGGGATCCGTCGCATTCTGGGTCGCTTTCGTAAAGGACTCCTCGACCGATTTTTTTCGTTCATCCGTGGCCACGGCAATCGCACCGCTTGCGGTCCACCAGCCTACAACAACGAAAATCACGGCAAGCACAAAACAAATCCAGTAATGATGCTTGATCAGCGGTTGAAGTTTATCCATCGGAATGCTTCCCGTATTAACTGCCGACTCAACAAAAGATGTTGAGAGAAACTCAAAAAACTATGAACAACCAATCGCAGAAGTGCCACCCGCTAACAGGGTTGCAGGATTGCTCGCCACAAGACCAGAACGCATTCAGTCGGCTGCACCAGTGGAGGCTGCTGGAGCCCCTGCAGGAACAGCGGGCGTTGTTGCCGGGGTTTCAGTTGTCGCTGCTCCAGCAGAATCCGTTGATCCAGTTGATGTTACGCGTGGATCCAGGTTCTTTCGGTCCTTCTCCAGCGTTGGAGTCCAAACAAACTGCACCACAAAATCCGTTCGGTCGAGAATCTTCACTTCCTTCTTAGCAGCCTCTTTGAACTTCGGACCGTCGGCTCCTGGGATCGCCGGGACACCGGCCACTCCACCGGATCCGCCGGGATAGCCGCCGGATCCACCGGGATAGCCGCCCATCCCTTTGCCCATTCCCTTCCCCATGCCCATACCCATGCCAGTTCCCGTTCCTCCGATGCCTGGAGGTGCATATCCGGCCCCTTCGCCACCCGCGAGTCCACCATACGCAGCATCGCCCATATCGCCTTCAGCTCCACCCATCCCTGGATATCCTCCAGTCATTCCCGAATAACTGCCGCCCGTCATTCCTCCGCCTGGCATCCCAGGTCCGACACGGCGGTTTGGATCGTATTGCTCGGGAATCAAATCCGTCCAAGCCAGGATGGGGTGAGAAATGCCCAGCTTCCCTACAGGAACCTCTAGCCCACCGTCGCTAACCGTCCACTTTCTGAGGTTCGCAATCAGCGTCCTCTCAATGAAGCGACTGTGCTTTTCAGAGAAATCCACCTTGTCAACGCCGTCAACTTTGTCTTTGTTGTTGTAGTAGTGATGGCCCTTCAAGGTAATGATGTACGCAATCGCGCTTGCCGGAGCTGCCTTATCGGATTCGGAAAACTCCTCTTCTTTCTTACCATCAACGAATGCCTTGTGCCACGTTGACGCGTCTTCAACCTTCTTGGCAGTGATCGACTTGATGCGAAGAGATTTTTGAAGCGTGATGTCAGCCTGATCCAGATCATCTCCCTGATCGTATGGCATGCAAACATTGATTGCCTTAAACAACTCCATCCACATCGAACGCTTCTGCAGCGGCGCGACGAGTTGATCGATCTTCTTCAACGTTTCAGCATGAGTCCCCTCCTGAGCCCCATACGCCGTCTTCTGGGCGGCGATCGCACTCTGGACGTCCGCCACCAGTTTTTGTTCGTCTTCCCATTTCTTGGTTCCATAGGAATTCAGAACACTTGCGCTTCCCATCGTGCCAACGCCCATCGCCAGCAAAAGTCCCGCAGCCGCAGCGACAGCCCATGGTTTTTTGCTGCGAATCTTGCGATCCATTGCAATTTCAGGAGGCAACAGAGTGGTACGAATGCGAGTCTTGCCGATTGCCTGCAACGCCAGGCCATACGGCACTGCAAATGTCATCATGTTGTCGATGAAAAGCGGATCGGTGAGCACGGAGTCACCTGTCACTCCGTTCAAACTCTCCAGCCGCTCGACTTCGTACTGAAGATTCTGTTGCAGGAACTTCTGCAAACCGGCAAGTCGGAAACCATTACCAACACCAATGATCTTGCGAATTTTTGCGGATCTGTTCACGCTGCCGAAGAAGCCGATTGACCGCTGTATTTCTGACACATAGTCATTGAAGACAGGTCGCATGGCCTGAAACACGGCCTTGGGATCCGGAGCCTTCGTCGCGTTGCATTTGAGATGCTCAGCCTTTGCGAAAGTCAACTTCATCTCACGAGTCAAAGCTCGAGTGAAATGGTTTCCACCGATCGGAACGTTTCGAATCCAGATGCTGCGTCCATTTGATACGAGCAGCGTCGTATTATCGGCTCCCATATCCAGAATGACGTGATAGTCTTCTGCCGCTGGAGGTTCAGGAGTCTCTGCCGTCTTTCGGAAGCCCAGAACATCATAAGACAGATAGTTGTAAAGCGCCAGTGGAGCGATCTGGACGATCTCCACTTCTTTGCCGTTGTTAACGAACGGTTTCAACGCGTCATTCACAAGTTCACGCTTCATCGCAAAGAGGCCCACTTCCGCCTCAAGCATGAAGCCGCTCTCTTCAACACCGCCACCGATCGGCTGGTAGTCCCAAATCACATCGTTCAGATCGAACGGAATCTGCTGGCGAGCTTCGTAACGAACGATCTCAGCTACCTTGCTCGCTTCCACCGGCGGCAGTTTGATGAACTTCGCCAGGGAACTCTGTCCCGGCACGCTAATCGCAATCAGGTCCCCGTCGATTTTGTTTCGCTCGAGGAAAGTCTTCATCGCCTCGCGAATAAGCTCTTCTGGAATCGCGTCAGGCTGGCTAAGGATCTTTGGATGCGGCACATAGTCAAAGGCCGCAGCCACTACGCGCTGACCATCGTCTGACACTCGAAGCTTCATCGCTTTCAAGCCTGCCTGACCAATGTCAATGCCCCAAGCGCTGATTGCTGCCATGTTATCCCTCAATTTGTCCGCTGAAATGTGAGTACAAGCGTACGAAGTTGACTGTTGTTAAGAGCGATTGACCTAAATCAACCGAACAATCGCGTCCGAATAACACGCACCGCTGAGACGAAAGTCATCCCATTTTGGAGCATCGCACGATCGTAAGGCAAAAGTACCAGCCAATTTGCGGTCTCGTCAACCAATTTTGAAACGGGTTGCCCTGTCAATCTGCCGAATTCCTCAAATCGCCGTCACTCGGCCAACTTTTGACTCAAAATTCGACCAATTCTAAAGAGCAACGACTTGCCCCGGGGTTTTCTGTCCGTCCATTGTCGCGTTTTTTCAGGCCCCGGATGAAAAGTTGGACGTTAAGTGCGACAATCAAGTTCCCTCAAAGCTGGAAAAACTCTGGATTTGGCCAGGATCGATCCCTCCTTCGCCGGAAACAATCGGTCGCAGCCCGTTATTTTTCTATAAAGTCGCACTGTCGCCATGCCCGCCGCGAATGATTTTTCTGAAATCAGCGTTCTCATCCCCGGATACTCGATTGAGGATCTGCCCACGGATCTTCCGGAAGATGGCGCTTCCAGCCTGCTGAACGCCGTCGCCTGTGCCTGGCATCCGAGGCTGATTCAGCGATCAACCAGCATTCCGCTGTTTCGTCAGGCGGAGTCCCTTTCGGGCTATCCGGGTCGACGCATTGTTTTGGTTCCTCAACCGTCGGAATCCTGGATGCCGCATGAATGGCGATCCGTTCTGAGAGATCAAGGCCACATCGTCATTGCCGGTTGTGTCAGTCGCGAAGACTGGCTGGCTGCCATCGAAACGTCATTGAATGATGACGAAGCCGGCACGCTCGATTCAACCGAAGCCTCTCCCAGCATCACATCACCGATTCTTGTCAATCATTTTCTGTCGCTTGGCACCGTGCTGCTGCAAACTCAACTTCTGAGCAGACGTCGGCACCATTTTGTCGATGCCGACAACCTTCTGCTGGGACGGCAGATTCGACTCGCTGCCGACGCCTCACTCATCGGCGACGACGCAGCCGCTCGAACCCACCTGGCTCGGTGCTTCGAACACCTCCGAGAGACCCGCGAACGCTTCTACCCGCTCAACTGCTACTTGATTGATATCTGCATCCCGAGTGACGATGAAGAAGCGATTGCCATTCGACAACTGCTCAACTCGTCGACAAAGCTCAATCTTTTCACTTCGGGCAACGACCTCACTCGCTGGCTTTCGAATGATGCGACTCTCGCTGCGATCATTAAAGACGCTGTTAACATTGGCCAGTTGGAACTGCTCACCGGCCACGATGCAGAGACTCGCACGTCGCTCGGTTCAATGGCGAATACGATCAACGATCTCGAACGCTGCATTGCAACAGTCAAGCAGATCACGGGGAATCCACCTCGCCACTGGGCTCGGCGACGTTATGGCCTCACCGCATCCATGCCCGCGCTGCTAAACCACATGGGTTTCGAATCAGCGCTTCATGTCGCGCTGGATGACGGACTCTATCCCGACCGCGAACGCAGCCAATTCGACTGGCAGGCTCCTGATGGATCGATCATCGCGGCGTCATCTCGTATTCCGCTCGCCGTCGACAGTGCCTCAGGCTTTCTGCGGTTCGCCGAGCGTTACAACGAAAGCATGCAGGACGACACGACGGCAGCATTGTTTCTTGCTCGATTGCCGAGCCTGAAGTCGCCATGGCTGCATGATCTTCAGATCGCCGCCGGCTACGCTCCGGTGCTGGGGGAGTTCGCAACGATCGGCCAGCTTTGCCATGCCGCCAGCGGAAGTCGGCTTGCGGAACGGCACGAGCATTCCGACTACCTTTCTCCGTTCCTCATCCAGTCTTCGGTTCTGAAAACGGAGTCTCCCGTTTCTGGTCCCGCTTCCTTGCGTCAACTGACCCAGCGACTGGAGTCGCTGCGTACGCTGCTCGGAATGGCGACGCTGATTAGAGCAGGCGAGGCGGCATGCAAGTCTCTTCAAACGCTGACGGAAATCGAAACTGAAATTGCCAAACTGGAACTCGATCAGGTCGACGTGACCAACACCACGAACGACCGCCTTCAGCAAATTCAGAACTCTGCAAAAGCCATCAGCAAGCGGCTTGATCAGACGGAGATTTCTCTCGCCGCCGCATTGCAGTCCAAAGTGCCTTCGAAGGCGGCGGGTGTTCGAGGCTTGTTCATCGTTAACACGATTCCGTTCGCCCGATTCCACGGTGTGGCATGGCCGAAAGACTGGGCGCAACCTGCGGCTTCAAAGGTCATCGAACTGGCCGAACGCGTGGGCGTTACAGAGCGATTGCTCGTCAAACTTCCGCCTGGCGGTTTCGCATGGCTGACGGAAGCTGAGTTCGGGCAGGCGACGCAGCCGATTCTGGAACCAATCAAGAGCGAGCCGCCGCTCGCTGAATCGCTGACGCTTCGCAATCGTCATTTCGAAGTGACTCTCAGCGACAAGACCGGCGGTGTCTCTGCCGTGACATATCACCAACAACGAGCCAACCGGCTAAGCCAGCAATTGTGCTTTCGCTACGAACGTGACCAAACGTTGCCTGATGACGGCAGCGGCGAGATTCGCAAAACGGCCTACGCGGTGGCTCGGTTGATAGAGTCAAAGGTCGTCGATACCGGGACCGTGTTTGCCGCGATTGAAACGGTGGTCGAACTGGTCTCGCCGGTCGATGAATCGGTGCTCGCGGTTGTGCGTCAGAAGACGTCGGTCGATCGAGTTCAGCCGCGAGTGAAGTTGAATCTGCGTTTCGAAAGCGTTGCTAACTCCATCAAAGGGAATCCGTGGCTCACGTATTTTGGTTGTCGTTTCGCATGGGACAATGAGTCCGCAGCGATCACGCGAGCCGTTATGGGCCAAGCCGCGGGTTTTCGGGCGGAACGATTCGAATCGCCGGACTACGTGGAGATCAGCGACACGGATCATCGAGTCGTCATCGCGACTCATGGTCGCCCGTACCATCGCCGTTCGGGACCAAGAATGCTGGACAGTTTGCTGATCGTTGAAGGCGAGTCGTCTCGCGAGTTCAATTTCACGATTGATTTCGATCAGCCGTTTCCGCTTCGAACATCGACGGAAGCTTTGAATCTGCCGCTGATTCAGCCGACAACTGACCTCGCGCCGACATCAATACCAAGCGGCTGGATTGTTGGGTTGTCGGCGAAACATGTGGACCTCGTGCAAACGTTTGTTCGTCCCGCGACGGAGGAAACTTCAGAAGAACTGACTGTGCTGCTGGCCGAAACGGAAGGCATCTCAGGCTCGTGCCTGATTCGGACGGCTCGACAGCCATCGGCCGCATTTTCTGTGAACGCCGAGAGAACTGAAAAAGTGTCCCTTGAGATCACGAGTCAGGGCGTCGTTGTGCCGTTCAACGCCTTCCAAATCAAGTGCGTGATGTTTATCCTTTGATTGCTGCTGGATCAGAAACATATCAACTCACGCAATGGAATCATCGTGTGCCATGGACAGGAACGTACGAGCAATGATCATCACGATTGACGGACCCGCGGGATCCGGCAAGAGCACCGTCGCGCGGTTGCTGGCCGAACGACTGCAGGTTCGATTTCTGGACACAGGTGCCATGTACCGCGCGGTGGCTTTGGCGGTCCTGAAAGCCACGGCCGACGAAAACGACCAGTCCGCCGTGACTCAAATTGCAAAGGGAACTCAGATTCTCTTTCAGGAAGATCGTCTGATCCTGAATGACGAAGACGTCACTGCCGACATTCGTTCGCCGGAAGTCACCGCCGTTTCGTCCATCATTGCCTCGAACCCCAGCGTGCGGGAACGTCTTGTGGAACTTCAGCGGGACATCGGTCGCAACGGCAGCATGGTGACTGAGGGACGTGATCAGGGAACAGTTGTCTTCCCAAATGCCGAGCACAAGTTTTTCGTCACCGCCAACCTGGAAGCACGAGCCCGTCGGCGTCAGCGTGAGATGGCTCACAAAGGCGTGAATCAGCCGATTCCCGTTGTGATGGACCAACTCCGCCAGCGAGACGAACGCGACGAAACCCGCGCCCACGCTCCGATGAAGCCAGCGGAAAACGCAACGGTCATCGACACGTCGGACTTGACGATTGCTCAGGTGGTCGAAATTCTTGTCAAGAAAATCGCCAGCGTCCAAAGATAAAAGCGTGCGGTCTCGCTCCGTCCAGACGAGCCTTGCAGTGTGCAGTGTGCATCTTCAAATATCGAGGCCACACGCTATCTCGAAAACCGATGTGAAATGCGGAGCAATTGGCGACTGAGATCAATCCAGCGTCATTCGAAATCAACACTCCTCCCGCACAGCAGGTTGCGACTTTGGAATTTTCATGAAACGTTTCGACGATTAAGGCCCTTTAGGAAACGTCGGTTTCCAGCAAAGTCGATCCGCCGTGCGTCATGTCCACCTGAGTGAGCCGGAAGGAATTGGAAGAGATTACAGGGCCATGGGAATTGCAAATGGACTCGCGGACGGGCCGCATTGAGGCCCGATTTCTCAGGTGACTCGCTCCACTTCCGCGAAATTCGACGGCATAGGCGTCCAGCCAGATGACCGGAAAGCGGTCTTCGTGTACGCTGATGAGCTTTTCCCGGCAGTCTGTCGAGGAAACGTCAATAGATCCTGCGAACGCAAAATGCGGCGCGGTCTTCACTTGTTACACCGTCATTCGGCATCAAAGGACAGCACCATGGGTATTCCGAAAGTGGCGATCGTTGGTCGCCCCAACGTCGGAAAGAGCTCGCTGTTAAACTGGCTGGCCGACCGACTGATCTCCGTTGTTGATCCCACAGCCGGCGTCACTCGCGACCGAGTCACCTGGATCATGCACGAACAGGATCGCTATTTCGAACTGATGGACACGGGCGGAATCGGCATCGTGGACAGCGATGATCTGTCTGAGGACATCGAGCGCCAAATCCAAATCGGTCTGGACGAATGTGATGTGATGCTGTTCGTTGTGGATGCGAAGGCGGGCGTAACTCCGCTGGATGAGCAGGTCGCCGACCGACTTCGCCGCATGAGCAAGCCCGCACTTTTGGTGATCAACAAGTGCGACTCATCATCGCTCGATATGGAAGCATGCTCATTCCTGAGTCTGGCATCGCTGCCTCTGGTCACAACCAGCGTGAAGGCCAATCGAAATCGGATCGACCTGATTGATGCCATCATCGAACTACTTCCGGAAGCATCCGAGACAGAGAATGACGAAGGCGATGAACTGCTGGCGCCCTCTGATATGCGTCTCGCTGTAGTTGGACGCCGCAACGTTGGGAAAAGCACGTTCATCAATCAGCTTGCCCAAAGCGAGCGAGTGATTGTCAGCGAGATCGCTGGAACGACTCGCGACAGCATCGACATTCGTTTCGAAGTCGACGGAAAGTCATTCGTCGCGATTGATACTCCAGGGGTTCGCAAGAAGAAAAGTCTGGCCAACGACATTGAATTCTACGGGCTTGTGCGAGCCCAGCGGAGCATTCGGCGAGCTGATCTGGTGTTGATGTTTTTTGATGCGACTCAGACGATTTCCAAAGTCGACAAGCAACTGGTGGAAGAGATCAGCGAGCACTTCAAGCCGTGCATCTTTGTTATCAACAAATGGGATGCCGCTCTTGATCAGGATATGACGACCGACAAATGGGTCAAGTACCTGATGAAGTCGTTTAGTTCAATGCGACATGTCCCCATCGCCGTCATCACTGCAAAGGACGGAAAAAACATCCGCAAGCTGATCAACCTTGCGCAGTCGGTCTACAAGCAGGCCAATCTGCGCATGGGCACAGGCCGGCTGAACAAAGCGGTGCGAATGGCGATCAGCAAGAACCCGCCGCCGATCCGAAAGAACCGTCGCCCGAAGATCTATTTTGCTTCGCAGGTCGCCGGTTCGCCTCCAACCATTGTGCTGAAGTGCAACGATTCGTCGCTGCTGGATGAATCATGGAAGCGATACTTTCTGGGCTTCCTGCGTGAGTCGACGCCGTTTCAGGAAGTCCCGATTCGGCTGATCATTCGCGGCCGAAACGACAACGATCCCGATCTGCTGAGCGATGATCGCATCATCACTCACATTTCCGACGATGACGACGATGAACCAGAGATCGGCGAACTCTCCGACGATCAACTGATCGGCGATGATCCTCCGGACTTTGATGACTCGTATGACGAATCGGACTTCGAAGCAGACGACATTCTGTCTCTTGACGGCGAAAATCTCGACCGCGACCGCAACGATGAGGATTTCGACGACGATGATCTCGACCGCCACCTCGACGACGAAGAGGACGATGAGGACCTCGATGCCCCGGCACCGAACTTCGTCGATGATGATGATCTGAAGCGATAGCGAACGCACGTCGCCGGATGTATCGGGATGGAGTGAGCGTGTCGTTCTACCGACACGTTCATTACGATTCGGCGTGCATAAAGGTTGATCTCAATCTCGATTGAGCTCAACGAAATGGATCCGGCTGGGCCACTACTGCTGTTGCGACAGAGCGTAGATTCCGCCTGCGGCAGCAAGGCCCAAAATCACCGCAAACATAATCTTCCAGACGCTGTACGGCCGCTGGCCCTGCACTTCGCCTGTGGCGGCGTTAATGAAGACCTGAAAAGTCTTGTCGTTGAACTTGTACGCCATCAACCAGACAGGCAACAGCAGATGCTTGTACGTAATAGCTTCGTAGCGACTCTTCACTGAATTCACGACCTGAGTATCCCCGCCAATCCTTTGATGCACTTCTGAAAGGATCGCAGTGTCAATTCTTTCGCGGCCGTCCTTGAAACAGGCATCCAACTCAATGTCATAGGTCCGTGCCATCAGGCCGGCGAGTATCTGCTGGTCGAAAGGTACTACTTTCAGCAACGGCCATGGTTCAAGAGCCAGCATGAAGTCGCGTCGCAAGCCGGTATTCGCGAGGACTAGAATATCATCAAAAAATCGCTGAAATGTGCCACTTGCGGGGTACCAGCGAGTCCGCCTTTCCGTTCGGCGATCTTTTCCCGTGCCGACCGTGACATAGTAGTGCTCTCCGCGCTGGCCGGAGTACGCCGTAAATGTCATTGAATCGAACGTAAAGTATGACAGATAGACGCCGTTGAACTTTCCTGCCGCACCTTCGCCTTTGAATCGGTTCGGAGCGAACCACCGAGTGCTCACCCACTGACGCAGGTTGTCACGCGCGTGATTCTTGTCAATTTGAAAGGGCAAAACGCCGTCGACCGGGATGCGATGTTCCTCACACTTATGAGCCTTCTCCAACTGCACCGGCGAGGCACAGTACGGACACAATGTGCTGGTCAGCGTTCCGTAAAACTCAACGTTGCCTCCGCAGGATTCGCAGCGAAGCTCCTTGTGAGTCTCCTCGGCTGCGGCAACATCAGGATCCTCATCCTTCGACTTCTCCAGAGCGTCCTCACGCCATTGCCGGATGTGTTCCAGCATGGCATGAAAATCCTGCTCCGTCAGTACAGTGTCGCCCTTCTGCAGAATCTCCTTGACGTAGCCGCAATAGGGGCACTTCAGCGACTGATCGCCGATGTTGAATTCCAGATCCGCGCCGCAGGATTCGCAGGGAAAGACTCGGCCTTCGCCGGAATCGAATGTTCGACCGACTTCGCCCGTCCGAACATCCTTTCGATGAATGTCCAGCGGACCGTTGGGATCGTCAACCAGCGGCGGATTGGCAGGGTCGAATGATTCGTCGGATTCCAGCGGCATTGAAAGCTCGACCCAATGAATGATCGCAGAACACAAAATAGAACAAAGAAACAAACGCCAGCACCAATCAGCAAAACGACATCGGCATCAACCTGCAAACCCGACAAGCGTTATCGCCTGAGTCCTGTCGCACAACGCTGTTTCTTAGTTCAAACACAGACTGCCGAACAGGCCTCGCAACCTGTTCGGCACACGACATCAATCGTTGCAAGTTACTGTGGAGGAACCGGCGGTGGAGCCGGTGGCCCGAATGAACCGGAAAGCTGAGGCACTTGTCCAGCAGCCACCCAACCGGCCATTCCGGCCGTCCAAACCAAAGTTGTCTTGTTGATCTGACCGGCAGCAATTCCGGCGGCAATCTGCTCAGGACCATACGGGCCCTGAGTCTGTCCATTCACTGCTACGTGCCATTGTGATGGCGGTGCAGGAGGAGCCATACCGCCCGATCCAGCACCGGGCAACATCCCCGGCTGCATCATGCGACCTGCCATTGCTACGCCAAGGCCAAGACCAAGCCCCGCGCCAGCTCCGCCACCGGCCGCGTTTTCAGCTGTCAGAGCCTGACCCATCTGGTACTGCTGGAATTTTCCGAGATCGCCGATGACGCCGATACTTGTGCGAGTATCCAGGGCTTTCTCGACCGCCTCAGGCAATGAGATATTCACGATGATCAACTGCGGGACCTCGAGACCGTACTCGTCGTCGATCTTTTCCTGAACAGCCTTGCGAAGCACTTCGCCGAACTCGCCGTACTTCGTTGCCAGGTCCAGAGCCGCAACGTTCGACTTCGCAAGAACCTCCGCCATCGTACTGGCAATGATAGAGCGCAGGAGTTCGGTGACCGCATCAGCGCCGAACTCGGAATCGGTCCCAACAAGTTCTGTCAAAAGAGCCTTTGGATTGACAGCCTTCACTGCATAGGTGCCGAATGCACGCATGCGGATCGGACCAAACTCAGGATCCCGCATCATGATTGGGTTTGGTGTGCCCCATTTCAGATCGGTCAATTGTTTTGTGCTGACGAAATAAACTTCCGCGCGGAAAGGGCTGTTGAAGCCGTACTTCCAGCCGGCGATCGTGCTCAGTACCGGCAGGTTGTCTGTTTTGAGTTCGTAATGTCCGGGTTCAAAGATATCGGCAATCTGACCTCGATGCACAAAGATCGCGCTTTGTCCTGGGCGAACGATCAGTTGAGCACCATTCTTGATTTCGTTTTGATAGCGAGGGAATCGCCAGACCAGCGTATGCCGCGAATCATCCACCCACTCGATAATATCGACGAGTTCATTTCGCAGCTTGTCGAACAACCCCATCACGAAGGCTCCTGTAAAAGCGATTGAAAGGTTAGACACCGAAGCAGGAGTTTGCCCTTGCAATAGTCTGCCGGTCCACGAGCCGGGAGTTTATACAAGAATCCGCAAAGTCCACCACTCCTGACGCCCACCTCAACGATTTTCTTCCAGGGACGCGGTTCCCAGCGTGGAGCAGCTGAGGGCAAAAATCGTCAGGAAAGCATCAGGCGTTGGAAGAACGCAGTGACTCGGCGATCGGATCAGAAAAAATCTGTACAGAATTGTTTGCCGCTATTTTTGGTTCTTCGCTAGCCGTTTTCGCGGTTTCTCGACATTCCGATGATTAGACCGACGGCCGTCACGCTGACAAGCAGGTTCGTTCCGCCATAGCTAATAAACGGATGGGGCACACCTTTCGGTGGAACCAGCGCGGTGACGACGGCAATGTTGGCCATCGCCTGTAGCACAAGCTGAATCAGCAGTGTGGTCCCAAAGATCCATTCGAAGGAGCTCTTTGGAAGATGCCGAAGTGACGCTCGGCCGGTCAGAAACACGGCGATCCAAACGCAGCAGACCGTGAATGTTCCCAGCAGCCCAAGTTCCTCGCCGATCACAGCAAACACAAAGTCCGTATTGGCTTCCGGCAAGTAGCTGAGCTTCTGCCAACCCTCGCCAATTCCCGTGCCTTTCAGACCTCCGGAACCAAGAGACAACAACGACTGGCGAATCTGCCAGGGAGCCTGACTGATATCCTGCCAAGCTTCCATGAATCCGGAAATTCGTTTCATCTGGTACGGCTTGAGAATCAATAGGGACGCTGCGGCAGGAACCACAAGCATGCCTCCAGCGATAAAATATCGCAATGGCCAGCCGCCCAGGAACAACGTCAGTACGAATCCCGTGCCAAGAAATACTGTGGCGCCAAGGTCCGGCTCCACTGCGACCAACGGCAGCACAATGATCAGCGGCATCAATATCGCTGGCAACGTTCGGATCGAATATCCAGAAGTTGCTCGCTGCTCAGTCAGCCATGTGGCACCAAAAAGCGGAAGGATGATTCTCCCCAACTCAGATGGCTGCAGCGAAAGACCGCCAAAGCGCAGCCATCGCTGCGCTCCGTTGATGCGACTTCCGATTCCGGGAATCAAAAGCATCACTAACAAGACGACAAGGCACCAGAAGAAAAACTTCGCATGTTGCTGAAGCCAGTCGGAACTGAGCCGCGATCCCATGAAGGCGCTGAAGACCGCCAGCAGCAAATAACCAAGATGCTTTCCAAGGAACACAGCATCCTGCTCGCTGGGCCGAGATGTCAAGCTCGCGCTTTGAACCATCTGCACTCCAACGCATAGCAGCACAGCAACAAGCACTGCCAGCAGCCGCCGCAGATTGTCTCGTTCTGCAGCTGCTGATTGAGGCTTCTCGGCAGACAATTTCTCCACTGTCTGAAATTCCGCAGCGTTGTTCATAACAGTGGGCTGAGTTGGATTGCGAAATGATCCGGCGATGCTTAACCTCCGCCCTCGACGGAGCGAATCGGTTTTATACCTCGTGTATTTTGACTGATGGACAGGGATGTCCTTTCCTTCCTTTCGGCATTTACGCCCTCGGTATCAATTGCCGAATTCAAGTGGCGCGCTGTTCGGCGGCAACAGTTGAATCGACCTCAACTGTTGTTCGGATTTTGCAGTCTGCGACGGTGTCCGATCTGCTCAGAAGGAGCCCTCGGCACGAATCGAACCGCAGCGCAAAGACAGAAGTTTCCGGAACGTCGATGACAGGTTTTTGAGCCTGACCGTTGGTTTGCAAATCATGTGGTCGGACTTACCGGGCTCTCTATCCGGATGGCAACTGACGAAATGAACGACATTGTTTACTTCGACCGCTACCGAAAAACCACATGCGTGGAAAAGGTCTACGGCGACGCTGCTCTACGCTGGACATACGGCACGCTGGCTGGGCGATTGTCGTTGAACCTGTTGGTCAAGCGAGCGATCTTCTCGCATTGGTATGGCTGGCGAATGGATCAGCCGGTTTCGCAAAAGAAGATTCGACCGTTTATCCAGCAGTATGAGCTGGACGCATCTGAGTTCCTGAGCGGTGTCGATGACTTTGCGAACTTCAACGAGTTTTTCTTTCGGAAACTCAAACCGGAATCTCGTCCGATCAACGCAGATCCTTCGTCCGCAGTTTTTCCTGCTGACGGTCGTCATTTATGCGTGCCCGATCTTTCGAAATCTGACGGGCTGTTCGTCAAAGGTGAGATGTTTAATCTGCGGACGCTGCTGAAGAACCAGAAGCTGGCCGATCAATTTGCCAACGGCAGTCTGCTGCTGTCACGGCTCTGCCCGGTCGATTACCACCGCTTTCACTTTCCGGCTGCGGGTGTGCCAGGAACTACGAGGCTCATCAACGGGCCGCTTTTTTCGGTAAACCCAATCGCGTTGTGTCAGAACATCCATATCCTGACGACCAACAAACGCTGTGTTACCGAACTGCAGACCGACGCGTTTGGCAAAGTGCTGCTCCTTGAGATCGGTGCAACTTGCGTGGGAAGCATTTGTCAGACCTATTCGCCAGATACGCCTGTCTCCAAAGGCTGTGAGAAAGGCTACTTCCGTTTTGGTGGCTCTTCAACAATCACAATTTTCGAGCCCGGTCGGATTCGTTTCGATCAGGATCTGATTGAGAACTCGAAACAACACCGCGAACTTTATGCTCGCGTTGGTGATCATCTGGGACAAGCGTTGCAATAGCGTAAAACGCTGGTCACTCAGTGCCCTGGCTTCAAGGGACTTCGTACCGTGCTTGTCCGTCGGAAGTGAAGCTCACACGACCGGGTTTCCAAAGTAGTGGTTGATCGGACGATTGCTGAAGCAGATGAGCTGCCAGGTTATCTTCCGACAGCAGCCGATAGCCCGCGTAACTCGTACAAAGTCGAGGGTTGATTTCGATCACGTATGGCACGGGACGCCCGTCGTCGCTGCGAACCACCACGATGTCGGCACCAAGGTAGCCTGAAAATGATCCAAGCGACGCTGCAAGCTGCTCGGCGATTGTTGATACGCTGGCGGCGAATTCGTTGCCACATGGAATGGTGCCTCCAAAGTAGTGCAGGCTGCCAAATTCAAACGCGAGATTCTGACGAGCGGGCGGCAGAATCTGTGTCGGTAATGTCGATCCTCCGCCAATAAATCCGACCGAACATGAAACGCCCGACAGGAATCTCTGCAGGATCCAGCGGTCGTCTGAAAAACAGGTTTGCGGCTGTCGCTGAAACCGAGCGAGCCTCATCGGCACGAAACAGATTCCTTGACATCCAGCGCCATCTCGTGGTTTGATGATACCGAGCCGCGAAGACCTGGGAAGAGCTTCGTACTCGTTGTCCTCGGGCTTGAATGCCGATTGACTACCAAGTTCATCCGCTCGGGCATCACTCAGTGTTTTCGTTTCGGGGGTTCGAATCCTCTGCCTTTCAAGCCACTGAAATGTCCAGTACTTATCCGAAAACACCTCCGCCATCGCCCAGGGTACGTTGAGGCTGCAGGTCGATCGCCACAGATCACTTTGCAGCAGCCTGAGCAATGACACCAAAACGCCGCCGCATTCAGGAGCAACGACGAAAGTCGCATCAAAGGAAGCTGGCGCGCGTGAAGGCTGTTGAAGCCAGACGGCGGGCTCGACATAGCTGACGATGAT
Organism: Planctomycetota bacterium; assembly: GCA_031377305.1. Classification (GTDB taxonomy): domain Bacteria; phylum Planctomycetota; class Planctomycetia; order Planctomycetales; family Planctomycetaceae; genus SXXK01. The sequence continues at coordinate 16,959 of JANMEV010000640.1, forward strand.
CTCCGTCGTCGAAGCAAGACGTCCCGACGAGCGAAGCATGTTGGCGGCCGACGGTGAAAGCAGTACTGCCGGTCGAACGTCTTCGAGTCGCTCAAGATCCTGAACAACGGCCGTTAGCATCGTCGCCGCTTCGATTCGCATCGACTCGCTGGCCGAATGCCAGGCCGATGGGTTTGCCAGCAGATACTCAAAGACCAGAATCGGGCGACGCACGAACATCGATTTGATTCATCACCTTTGCCGTGCGGTGAAAACTGTGTACTCGCCAATTGTGTGCGCTTCGACAGAATTAAAGAGCTGCTTCATTCGGGCATCATGCCAATCGTTGAGTTTGGTGACGAGATGAATTCGTCCGCCAGTTTTGAGAGACGATTTGCCCGCCTGAAGAAAAAGTTCGGCGATGCGATAGTCGGAATAGTAGGGTGGATTTCCCAACAGCAGATCCCATGATCGAGCATCCGGGATAACGCCATCAGAAGTCTGCAACGTTTCCACCGTCGTGATGTTGTTCAACTTTGCGGAAATCGCCGTGCATTCCACAGCTCGCGCGTCACTGTCGACAGCCAGAATCTTTGCCTCAGGAAACTCGAAAGCCGCCGCCATGGAAACCGCGCCGCAACCGCATCCCATCTCAATGATCTTTGTCGGATGAAATGCGCTCGATGAAGCTCCGGAGCTGGCAACCTCTTCCGGCTTCAACAACGCCAGCGACTTGATGAGCGCGCGAGCACCTCCGTCGATGCGGCGATGACTGAAGACGCCCGGACGACTCTCACAGTAGACAAGTCGTTCGCCCAGCCGAAACGCCGAGCGAGCTCGAAAGCCGCGAATCTTCTTCAGCGGGACTGTCTTTGTCGCCACACACGCAAC
>JANMEV010000654.1:0-16044 GCA_031377305.1 Planctomycetota bacterium
AACTGAGCGAAAGAGGTTGTTGGATATAGCAACAAAAAAAACAGGATCAGAGCCGTCTGCAACAAGGCAGACGGACGCAGATCCTGTTTGAGTTTGGTTTTGACCGCGTCCATGCCGTCCTGTGTCTTCCGTACAGATCTCAGTTAGCGGCGATAGTGCCGACAACGTCAACCTGGTAGTCGCCCTGCAACAGAGTTGAATACGTGCTGGTGATGAATGTCACTGTGAGAGCCAGCGTCGCTTTTCCAGGTCGAGATGATGTTGCCTGAACGGTGGCATTGTTGTCCGAGCCGACATAGTTTGTTGTATCGGACGGAGTAGCAACGGTCCAAATCGCATTGACTCCGTTGTTGTCCGTAGAACTCACTGCCAGATCCAGTTTTGCGTCCCGCTTGTAAGTGTTGTTCGATGTGTGCGTAAACGGAGTGCTGGTCGTCAAATTGACGGTCGCACCTGCATTCGCGTTGCAAAGAACGGCCCAGTGATTTGCCGTCACTGTGCCAGGTGAAAAGATCTGATTGTTGTTCGTCGCATCGTGTGTCAGCACCTGGTCCGCAGGGCCAGTTATTGACAACGTTGACGGAACGGTCACTGTAAAACGCTGTGTATCTGTTGTTTGAGCCATTGCCGACTGGCAACACGCTGCAACCACAACTGCGGAAACGGCCTTCAGCAAACCCCTGATGTTCATCTTCATGTGAAAGAAACTCCCCAGAGTGGCTCGTTGCCGAGCACTCCAACTTTTGTTAGGTATTCGGAAAAACCCCCATTTCCGAATTAGCAAACACCCGCATATTTTGCGAAATCGCGACATTCAGCAAACTCGACCCGGCTTACCAAAACACCGAAGCCCCGACGACCGATGTGGTCTCCCGGCTACATGTGTAGCGTTTCGTAAACCCTTGCGCAAGTAAGTCTTATCGCGGGTACTGGGTGAAACCTACTACAGGAATTTCCTGGGGCAAATTACTACTGGGTGGAAACCCTAATTTTGCCGATTAACACTCGACGGCATGTTCCCTTGGACGATCTGGGAAATGTTAACCGAATAGATGGACCCGCTGAACGGCGCGGTAATTGCCAAACACTCCTCTGTTTCCAGTCAGGCAAACAGAGTGAGGCAAAAAGTGAACACCGCTGTTCAAATCAGGCTGATTTTGATTGCCGTATCCGCCATCGCGCTGCTAAATGTCAACGGCTTTGGCGAAGAACGCAGAGCGAAGCAACGACTGGTCGTTCATGTTCCGGGAACAGTGACTATGACAGAGAACGCGACGACAGTCCTTTCTCAGGAACGGCAGATCCGAATTCAAGCGACCGCGGATATCGCTGTTTCACTTAGCACAGAATTCAACGACTCGGGCACGGCTGGAAATTTGATGGCCACCGTGATTCTCGTGAGCGGTGACACGTCGCTCCTCCGAATCTCGACCGCGAACGTGCAGAGCATCTCAAGACGCACAGTGAACAGTCGAAGCCAGCACTTCACGATTCCATCGCACCAAACAACGTTCTTGACCGTGTCCGGTCTTTAGACATACCGCTGGTCAGAGCAGTTGCCACCGGATCGACGAGTGTGTTCGCTTGGTGATTGCCCGGCACAGGAGAACTGCAAGGCGATCATTGATTGCCCCTCGCCTCATGGCTTTTTTCGGTATCGCCCTGGTTGCCGGGTCTTCGTATCAGGCTGGAAGATTTGAAACTCCTGCTGCAGTTTGGCTTGAACAGTGCAGTGGGGCATCCGCTCAGCAATCCAGCAATCAACAATCTGAAAACGCAATTCTCACATTGAAATCGCTGTTTCATCTCTGATTGAAAGTGCCGTGGAATTCAAGCTGGCTCTAAAGATGGATGTCTGCTCAATTCGCTGAGCCTCAGTATCTCTCCCCTGACTTCTCAAGCGAGGACTTAAATCCTGATGCTGGATATCTCTGAGCCAAAGAAACAACCAAGACGAGAATTCGTCAATAGCTCCGCCACCTGGACACCCAATCGACATGGCTGCTCCGGCATTGAGCGATTCTCCGATTTCTCCAACGCAGGCCTGAAGTTTCGTTGGCCAGTACGTGGCTAAGTGAATAGCCTTGACGTTAAGATTCAGTAGTTGATTTCTACCGAGTCCAGCAGCTTCTCAATCCCCCCTTTGGAGACGGTGTCATGACTGGCAACCGTTGTAGTCAAATGTGTCGATTAGCCGGCGCCGCGTTCCTGATCGTTTCGACAATTCTCGGCGTCAGCGCAGTCGCTCACTCAGACGAAAAAGCGGCCGATCCACCGCAGAATCCTTTTCCGGATGCAGTAGAAGTTCCTCCCGGCATTTTTGAGGGCGGCACCGAATGGCTGAATACCTCGGATCCAATTGATCTCAAAAATCTACGCGGGAAAATCGTCGTCATCGACTTCTGGACGTACTGCTGCATCAACTGTATGCACGTTCTGCCTGACCTGAAGTATCTGGAGGAGAAGTATCCGAACGAAGTTGTGGTGATTGGGGTTCACTCAGCGAAGTTCGACAACGAAAAAGTGTCGCAGAGCATTCGCGACGCAATCATGCGCTACGAGATCCAGCATCCGGTCGTGAATGACAGCGAGATGCTGATCTGGCGAAAATTTGGCACTCGAGCATGGCCGACGATCGCATTGGTCGATCCGGAAGGAAAGTATGCGGGCTCTCAAAGCGGCGAAGGTCATCGCGAGTTGCTCGATTCCGTCATCAAGAAGATGATTGAGTATCATCGCTGGAAAGGCACTCTGAACGAAAAGCCGCTGGTCTTCACAACTGAAGCCAGCAAGTCGCAATCCACCGAACTTCGGTATCCCGGAAAGGTGTTTGCGGATTCTGTCGGGCAGAGACTGTTCATCACCGACAGCAACCACAATCGTATCGTTGTTACGTCGATGCAGGGCGAACTTCAACAAGTGATCGGCAGCGGGCTCAGCGGCATGGAAGACGGAGCATTTGAAACAGCTCAGTTCGATCATCCTCAGGGAACAACGCTGGTTGGAAACAAACTGTACGTAGCGGATACAGAAAACCATTCGCTGCGGGCGGTTGATCTCGACGCCAGGACGGTTTCCACACTTGCTGGCACTGGCGAACAGGCTCAGTTTGGTGAACCGCCAATCGGTACGATGCGAGAAACAGCCTTGAACAGCCCGTGGTCGATTGCCCACGCAAATGGTACGCTTTACGTAGCGATGGCCGGCTCACATCAGATCTGGTCGCACAGGATTGACAGTGACGCAATTGGTGTGTTCGCCGGAACGGGACGAGAAGATGTCATCGACGGAACGCTAAAGGACTCAGCGTTCGCGCAGCCATCCGAGATCGTTGCCGACGCAGCGGAGAAGTTCCTGTATCTCGTCGATAGCGAAGGATCATCGATTCGAAAGGTGTCCTTGTCTGCTGACGGCGCGGTGACAACCGTTGCAGGCACGTCCGGACTTCCACGAGGCCAGTCGTTGTTTGCATTTGGCGATACAGACGCCGTCGGAAGCCTGGCAAGGTTTCAGCATCCATTGGGAATCGCCATCACCACGGACAGCCTGTTCGTCGCTGATTCATATAACCATAAGATTCGCCAAATCGATCTCGCCAGTGGCTCGACGACGACCTGGGCTGGTGGCGGGAAGCCGGGGAATTCGCTGGACCCAATCATGCTGAATGAACCCGGCGGACTGTCCATTGCGGACAACCGTTTGTATGTGGCTGACACCAACAATCAACGCGTACTCTCGCTGGATCTCACCACAAAGCAAGCTTTGGTCGTGTCGCTGAAGGGACTCACTGCGCCCAGCGTCGCTACTGTCAGATCAATGCCCGATATGAAGGATGCCACTCCCGTCGAGGCACAGAACGTCGCTATTGGCGATAAACTGTCGTTCAATGTAACGCTGACAATTCCCGATGGTCACAAGCTAAATGATCTCGCTCCGATCAGTTGGGAAGTCTTCGCTGAAGGCGAACAGACCATCGTGGACAGGGATGCTTTGGGAGTGAGAGACGAGGCGACCGTCAACGATCAGAAGGTTGCTCACTTCGACCTGCCAATGACGGGACAGCCGGGGGAAGCCACTCTCTATGTTCGAGTGAGCTTTGGCTATTGCGGTCTTGACAAGAACGCACTTTGCCACCTCGCGTCGGCCAAATGGAAAGTGCCAGTCATGCTTTCTGCTGACGGAACCTCCAAAGAGGTCTCCCTCAGTTTTCCGAAACAATAGTCCTCACTGAATTGAGCCGACAGGTGGGCCACTGCCGACTGGACCGGTTGCGGTCGGTCCAGTCGGGGGCACCGCGGGTTGCAGTTCAAACTCATCATCGGACTGCGACTTCGGTTTTTCAGTTGATGCGCTGCTGACGCGCGGAATAAAGGTGTAGCGACTGGTCTTCGATGCGGGAGTGACCGAAACCGGAGGCCCGGATGTTGTTCCGGCAGGCATCACCTTGAGGGTGGCGACGCCACCGTTCGACCTGCTACTGCCTGCTGTCGGGCCTCCCGCAGTGCCAGCAACAGTCTTTTGGCCGTCCTTTGGCGGATCGAAGAACAATAACTGTGGCGACATAATCATATTTCGATCGACGGACGGAGCACTTCCCTGCTGCGTTGTGCCGCGAGCGGAGACTTTCCGCGGCTGGCGAGCAACGGCGATTAGTTCGCCCTTTCGTTGCGGCAGCACGCCTTCCATCTGGTCGGCAACCTGCACCACCCATTCGGGTTCATCACGCACAGCGCGAGACATCATGCTGCCGTAGAGCGAGATCTCGTAGACGTTTCGATCCATCATACCGTTTGTCACAGGAGCCAGCATTTTGGCGACCGTCGAAAACCCAGCGGACGGGAATCTCACGAACACGTCGGCCTTTTGCGTCACAACATGAGTGCCTTCGGCATTCGGGACCGACGTGGATCGAAACCAGATCAGTGCAGACGCCTCAAGTGGCTTGGGCATCAGAATATTGTGATACGTTCCTTCGCAGATGAAGAGCATCTGGCTGGCATCTGAGTAGAGAATGTCAGCCAGGCCTTCAGAGCCATCGACTGCTTTCGCTTCATACTCCTGAGGGCCCGTCTGCCACATCTCGAATCGCGAAATCCCCATCACTCGCCAGGTGCTGACAGCAACATCGGGATGTTGCAGCAGGTAGCGGTACATGGCCTCGTCAACGGAGTACTGCAGGCTGGGCAGGTGCCGAAACTGGCTACAGTCTTCGATGATCTTCTGGGCACGCTGGCGATTTGCGGGCGTCAATTGATTTAGCGGGATTGAAGCGGCCGCTCTTTTCTGCGAGTCGTTTGTGGAGTCGCCTTCAGTCAGAGTGCGGATTCCGGCCTTCTTGGCAAGTTCCTCAAGCTGATCGGCGCGAGCTGGCGTTCCTGTCAGCAACACACAAAGAACAGCGATCAGTGGCGAAACTCTGAAGAGGAATCCTGCGTTCGCAGTGCCATGGTGTTTGTTCGCAGCATTGCGAGCAACATGCAGATGCGACGGATCACAATGGATCTCATTCGGCACTGATTTGATTCGCATGAAGCCCCCAAATCCACGGGCTCACAGGCATTGGTGTCAATCAAGAATCAGATCCACGGCGATGCGTGAATTGAGTTTTTGATGACCGCTGTCCTGCAAGCTGTTGAGTGCGACGGCGTTTGATTCCCCCCGGAAGCGAAACGTCGCACAAATCCCCCGAACCGAATAATCGGTACGGCGGTCCCCCGCAATGAGTGCATTCTGGAAGTCCGCAACATCCGCACAATCATAAAAGTCAATTGAAGATTAGCGCGACGGCCCAGCGAGCACTTCAAGTTACGGGTTCGGTGATTCCTGCCGGAAATCACACGATCTGCGAGCCTGGCATTGCGGGCAATTGCTGCGAGGACATCTGCGATTCATGCACCATCGCTGAGGGTCCAGTTTTTCGCAATAGACGCTGTCCAGACCACGGCGGAAGTCCCCGTAATCCGACACGTTGTCAACTTTATCTGCATAGTGTTCGGTCAAGCCGCAACACTGACAGCCGGACAGCGAGACGAAAGTGGTGACGGCAAAAACTGACAATAGGGTTCGCATGGACATCCTTTTCCCGCGATCGGCGTCGGCAGGGGCCATCGAGCGAAACTGTGAACGCTCGATTCTTCCCATTCACCTCTTCGAATCGAACTCTTTGCTGGCCCGACTGCAGCTTTCAAGTCCAGTCAAGCAGGTGAAAATCACTCACCTGCCGTTCAGAACAGAGAACCACTGCATTCCCTACAACTAAACTCAGGCGAATAACTCCTTCACAGCTTTACCCTTACCATCCTGAGTCACATAAAACGGCCGGCCTTCGATATCGAATCCCGCCTGCGGACTGATTCCCATCGCCGTCATGATCGTCGCATGGAGATCGGCAATGGAAACAGGGTTTTCGACGGCAATCAATGGCCTTTCATCGGCCGTTTTGCCGTACACGAACCCGCGTTTCATCCCACCACCAAACATGACGACGCTGGTGCCGCCAGTGAAATGGCGGTGCAAACCGTAATGTTTCATCTCGGCCATCGCTTCGACTTTCTCGGTGGCCTGATCGGCCGCATTCGATCCCGGTACGCCCTCGATCAGCGCGTCGCGACTGAACTCCGATGCGACAACGACCAGCGTCCGATCCAGAAGTCCTCGCAGCTCCAGATCTCGAATCAACTGAGCAATTGGATGGTCCATTTCTGAATGCATCCGAACCAGAGTTTCGTGTCCGCTGGCATGCGTATCCCAGTGCAAAAACGGCACGTATTCCGTAGTAACTTCGACAAACCTAGCCCCCGATTCGACGAGACGCCGAGCGAGAAGGCAACCGCGCCCGAATCGGCTGTTGTCGTAAATCCTGCGACTCTCTTCCGGCTCAAGGCTGATATCAAAAGCCTCACGGTCTTTGGAGCTTAGTAACCGATATGCATTGTCCAGCGACTGCAGCATCGATTCCTGCTGGTAATCGCTCAGGAACTCGCGCTGAGGACTTTGATCGACGAGCTTGCGGAATAGCTTATTGCGATTGGTGAACCGATCTCCCGTCATCGCGCCGGGAGGACGGACGGACTGTGCTGCCTCTTCAGGGAACGGCAGATTCATAGGACCGAACTGACTGCCGAAGAATCCGGCTGTGGTAAAGGCCTTGAGCTCTTCGCTCTCGCCAACGCCCTCAAGCCTCTGCCCGATGTTGATGAAGGCGGGAATGACTGGATTTCGAGGCCCCAGCACCTTTGCCATCCAAGAACCCAGGTGCGGACAGGCAACGGTTTGCGGCGGAACATAACCCGTGTGCCAGTGATACTGGTGGCGAGAATGCAGAATACTTCCAAGATCCGGCTGCACGGCGGAGCGAATCAACGTGGCTCGGTCCATCACGCTGGCGATCTGTTCGAGCCCCTCACAGATCTTCAGCCCGCTGACGGCCGTATCGATCGCCGGAAATGTGCTGAGCATATCCTTTACCGGCAACCCGACGCGAAACCGTTCGTACCTTTTCGGGTCGAACGTGTCAGGAGCCGCCATTCCTCCACCCATCCAAATCAGGATGCAGGAATCAGCAGTTGGCTTCGGGTTGTCGGCATGTAGGTTGACGTCCGCTTTCAAGTCTCGTGGAGCTGAACACGCATACGCAGCCGCCGAGGCAGCGGCCAGTGAACGCAAAAAGTCACGTCGAACGATATTCTGCGGTGCGGTGGGATCGATTTCGTTTTTCATCTTGGCCAACATCCAGCGTCAGGGTCCGGCGGGCAATGGTGAATTGTCGCGTTGAAATTCTACGCAGGTTTTCGCCAAATCGCCACGCTTCACCAGAAATCGGCACAGACCGGCGTTGAGAATTTGGCCCGGCGCCGCATTCGACCGCTCTCGAGGTTTGAGACGTCCTGGATTCCACAAGTACCAGCCGCCTCGCTTAACCCCGAGTTGGAGCGCAGGGCATGGGACCGCGTTCGGCTTCACCCTGCATCCGGCAAACCCTGGCGTTGGGCTCCAAGCCGAGACCGAAAAGACAAGTTAACTTCTTAATAAAATGCGATATTTGCGAATAATAGGACAATCCGGAAACTTGTTCCGTGGCGTCGAGTCAGACCTGTTCCTGCCGTGATAAAATTCCCGAAGCGCTGCGGGATGTTCTGCGGTGAAGTTTGGTTCCATGGAGGTTCAGGATGATTCGGTTTTGGATTTTAGCGATTCTGGTTTTGAGTTTGACCGTTGGAGAAACTGAAGCTCGCAATCGACAACGCTCGACGCGGTATTACAGCGGTTCGTATCAGACACAGTCGCCCGTGCGATACTCAACAGGAGTGTCGCAAGCAAGCTACTCACAAAACGGTTCGCAGCAAATGGTTCATCAGGCTGGCTACGTTAGCAACAACGTGTCCAACGTTAGCCACGGCGGTTCAATGCAGGCCTGGGCCGAAGAAGAAGCCCAAATGATGGCCAGTCGCGGAACCTGCGGTCATATTCGACCAGCTCCTTCCGGCTACTTCGTAGGAGTCGGCTGCGGAACAACCTGCATGGGTTCCGGCACTTTAGTTGCCGAGGCTTCATACCAGGGCAAAATGGTCCGCGTTTGGAAACGCTGATGATTGGCGGTTTGCCTTGCAGCTATTCAATCTCTGGTGTTGTCACTAGAGAACTCACTTTTCTGTTTCTTGGAGAACATTGCAATGAAAACGCTTCGGCGAACAATGATCGCAATCGCAATCCTCGGGGGGCTTTCACTCGAAAACGCTGCTCTCGCGCAGGAAACCACCATTGTCCAGGATGAGGTTCGAGTACCGCACAGGGTTCGGATTAAGGCATGGTGCCTTGGCTCGACCGGAATGCCGAGTGGAATTGCGGTTTACCAAAATGGCTGCAGTGCAGTCACCGCTGAAGAAGCGCTCGAACAGGCAGTTTCCCTCGCAAACGAGACTCTCAATTGCGAATTCCAACCAGTGGCTTATGAGATTAAGTCAACGGCCAGCAATCTGTTTTGTCCCGAACCTCCAGGTGAGAATCCGTTGCCAATTGCGAAACGCCCGGGGCGCGGCGGAGCAGAGAATTGCTGGAAAGTGGTACTCAAGTGCTGTGTTCGTTGTGGCGAGCCGTTTCTGGTGACCGGGTATGGACGCACACCCGCCGAAGCTCAATGTCGAGCGAAGAACGAAATGTTCGAGATCCTCAAGTCAGAAAGTCTCACACTTTGCGGCTTTTGTCGTGTTTCGCGAGTCAACTTATGTTGCCAGCCAACGCGTTAGAATGGCATGTGCCGCAACGTGAATTGCGTTTGCTTGACACGTTTCGCGGTGCGAATGTAGCCGACCCGGTCATAGGACAAAACGAACCTGTCAAAGGCCGCGTCGACCATTGACGAGAATCCAGTTGAAGTAAAGGGCTGTTTTCGGGGCAACCGCGAACAGCCCTTTTTTTAGTCCTCAATCTCAAACTCCAGCATTTCTTCCACCGATAGCAGCCGTGGCTGTGCGCCTTTTGCGAAAGTAGCCGGACTGACCGGAAGAAATCGGATCCCTTCGCCGACAAGTAATACTTGTGTCGAGTTATGAATAAACGGTGACCAGTAGTGTCGAGCACTTGTGGGATGGTGTTCTGTGAAGCCGTTTGGCATTTCGTAGTTCCATATTTCCCGGAGTCCCGGAATTTCCCTAATTGAAACATGTTCCGCTTCCAAAACGGCCAACAAGCTTCCATCTTCGTTAAACGAAATGGCGCTGATCTGATCCCGATTCGACTGAGCGCTGCCAGATGGCTTAAGAGAATTCAGATCGGTCAGAGTGATCAGCCCTGTGTCAGAGACAGTTGCTACTCTGCCAGTTTTCGAATCAATTCCACCAGCAACGGAATTTTCCGTTTCGGCAAGTTTCGTTACATCCATAGTGGCCAGATTCAGCAGTAGTGCTGCGGCAGACTCAACGTTATGGGAAACAACAGTCAGTCCGTGACCCGGCTGTTCCGGACCGGGCTCCCAATCGTCGCGACCGGTAATCAGAAGCGCCGTCTTTCCATCCTGCGAGAGATGCACTGCCTGAACTCCATTGGCAATGGTGACTTGCGTGCTTTGCTTTGTACGCAAATCCCAGCGGCGGACAGTCGCGTCACTCGAACTTGAAACTAGAAAGTGATTCGTGGGGTCGAAAGTCAGTGACTTGACAGCCCCCCGATGAGTTCCGGGAGTCGGGAGTTCCAATCCGGAATCGATCTCCCAGACTCGTATCGAGCCGGACAGGTCACCTGTGGCAAAGAGTTTTCCGTCAGAAGACACGGTTCCGCAGAGAAACGGCGAAGCCTGACTCACCAACTTACGTACCATATTGGCATCCTGATCCAGAATCTGAGCCTCACCAGCGCTGGAAGCCACGGCCATCTGCCCGGTGTCACCGATGTATCGGACGACGGTCCACGGAGCAGGATGTGGAGCAGATTGCTTCACCGAGTGATTCGTGACATCACAGGCGAACACACTCCAGATCTGTGCTGTAACACAAATGGTTCTGTTCTGCTGATCGATGCTCAACGAAACGGGGTTCAACGCCAGCGGTTGATCCCGATTCTTTTCCCCAGTATCAGCATTGAAGTACCTCAAAGCTGCGGCCCCGTCCACTTTGGCAAACGCCTCAGCAACTCTTGACGTATCTGGCATCGGCCCCGATTCACAGACCACCACTTCCTGTCCAAGGAATTCGACGTCAGTCGCGGAGTACGCAGACAGCTCTGTCAGGCCGCCATTCTCCAAATTCCAAAGCTGCGTGCCGGATGCCAGCGAAGCAATCGCGGCTCGCGGAAGCGTTTGACTCAATGCGACCATCGAATTTCCGGGTAGGTCTGCCGTATGCTTAAGCTCCCCTGTCTCGAGATTCCAGCAGCAGGCCACCGACCGTGAAATAGTGTCGTACCCAACGATCAATTTCTGCGTGGCGCTAATGCAGGCTGCGTTAATGCGAGAATCCGGGTTTGACAACACAAGCTTCGGTTCCGGGTTCATTCCATCCCAAAGTCGGAGTGTGTTTTGGCCGTCTACCGTTACCAGCGAAGTCGACCCTTCAATAAACTCAGTGAAAACGACGGCCGAGGTGTGTTTCAATGTTCGCTGGGCAACGCCGGTGAGCACATCGATCACCAGGCACGTCCCATCCTGAAGTCCTAGTGCTGCCGTTTTTCCGTCTGCTGTGACTGAACAGGATGACGCCGGATTTTGGCGCGGTGTCAGTTGCAGCAGCGATTGATCGTCGGTCTGCCAGCGAAAGACCGTGCCGTCGTTCGTCTGTAGCAGCACGTAGACAGTTGCCCCGCAAGCCATTGCGTCACTAATCGCTGCAAAGGGAATCCTTCTTTCAGCAATTCTTCGACCAGTATTTGCATCAATGACCCGGACCTGGTGATCTTCGAAAACAGCAACATGATCGCTGCGGAACAGGGGACACTTAATCTGTCCGGCGGCAAGCTCGACCGGTTCATTGATGTCTGGCCGAATGGCGTACGTGAAACTTCGATCATTCGACGACGATGCGATTGAACTTCCCATAGAACTGATGCTGCCATCGGCTGGCAACTCTGCCCAGGTCGATAGTGCTATGGAATCACGATCGAGCTGTGGTTTCACAGACCAAATGCGGATGGTCGAATCAAGAGAAGTTGAGACCACTTTATCCATGCCCGGGCTTAGTGCCGCAGCGAGCACAGGACCTGTGTGTCCCTTGAACCGGGCAGAAATGTCCCCGGATGCTTCATCAATGATCAAAACTTCGTTCCGCTGGCCGACAAGCAACGAATACCCGTCATCGCTGTATTGGACGAATGTGGGAGCATGCGTCAGCACGTGTTCAGCGAGAACGTCACCGGATTCTACGCTACGTATCACAATTGTCTTCGAGACATCCCAGTAGCTGGCAGATCGGTTGAATCGTGGATTCATGGCGAGCATTGGATTCCGCAACTGGATGTCAGCGGCCAGAGTCTCTTCCCGCACTGCATGAATACTGACCCCTGTCGAAGTTGCAATGGCAAGTCGTTCCGCGTTTGCAGAGAAAGAAATCGTGTCGTTTTCATTGAAGGGCTTCTGTGCAGGAATTGTCTTGACAGGATCAGCGGTCTGCGAACCCCAAATACAAACGACACCTGTAGAGTCAATCGATGCAGCGGTCGTTCCGTCCTGACTGAGAACAGCCAGCATGACCTGATTAGTATGGCCACTGAAGTTCACAACGCGTTCCGCATTGTCCATTCTATAGACAGTGACAGACGACGATTCCCCAGGAAGGACTACAAACCGTCCGTCGGCAGACATGCATTCCCGGGAAACCCGGGCTGCACGGCTGCCTGCAAAAGTCAAAGGGGTAGCTCCTTTCTCAATGGAAAAGATCATAGCTGGATTGGATCTGTGCGATACCGGTTCACCCTTCGCTTTTCGAGTGAACCCCAGGCTTGAAGCGAGCAAAACATGGCGACTAGCAGGGTGAAATATCGCCGAAGTGACGGACGGCTGGCCTTTCAGTTCGCTCACCATGTTGCCAGTTGTAGTATCAAAGACCAATGCCCCAAGCCCCGGACTCTTATCCATCGACTTTGCCGCTGTAGAGACGGCAAGGCGACCATCCGGACTCAGGTCAACTGTCCTTTCCGGTGCATCACGAAATTCAAGAGTCTTCTGTTCATGATTCTCGGAAAAGGCGGAGAGCAATGCCGAATTGACTTCGCGACCGGCAGTCAATTCAGATGCCTTCACGGCAAGAGCCAATGCTAATCCTGGATTTTTCTGCAACTGAAGTGCAGAAAGAGCCGTCATTCGAAGCCCCTCAGATCGCCGTCTCTGCATGTCGGACTCCTGGTGAGCCTTCTGCTCAGACGCAAGTGCCGACAAGATGAATCCAGACGCCGTGATGGAAGACAGCAATGTAATGACCAAACCGATCGCTGCGGCAGTGGCCAGCGTCTGATGCGAGTACACCCAGCGGCGCAGCCGGGTTGCAAGGGACGCACGTCGAGCGTTAATTGGGCGATCTGAGGCAAATCGATCTAAGTCATCCGCCAGTTCTGCGGCAGACTGATATCGGTCGTACGGATTCTTACTCATCGCCTTAGAAATGATGATCTCGAGCTCTGCAGGAATATTACGGTTGATGGAACGTGGTCGGCGAGGTTCATCAAACGTCACCTGTCGAATGAGTTCTCTTGCATCCGTCCCAGAGAACGATTTTTGCAGCGTGACAAGCTCATAAAGGGTCACTCCCAGAGAATAGATATCCGTTCGCTGATCGATCAGGAACTTGCGGCCTGACGCTTGCTCCGGACTCATATACCTCAGCGTCCCAACAACATCACCAGTCACAGTTCCTCCGGGATTGTCCTTCACAATCGCCAGACCGAAGTCGGTCAGCCAGGGCTTGCCCTCCAGATCCAGCATGATATTGGCAGGCTTCACATCTCGATGAATAACGCCATTCTGGTGAGCATGAAACAGTGCGTCTGCGATTTCTGCTCCCACAGAAGCGATTGACCGATAGAGTTCTCGCCCTGCACCGCTATTTCGCTGTGATGATCGAGCCGCAGCGAAATCTTCGGCTGACAACGAACGGCAGCGATGCGCTGAAATCACTCCTGCTTTTCCACCTGAATGCCCCGACGGCGATGTTGGGCGCGTACGTGTATTTCCATCACGAGGCGTTTCTGCTGATCCCCCGGCCGACTTCTCTGCGACATACTCATTGATGCTGTGTATCACCTGCGCCAGATTCTGCCCTTCGATGAGCCTCATCGCGTAGTAGTGAATGCCACACTCACTGCTAACCGAATAGATGGGCACGATACAGGGATGATTCAATTGCGCCACCGCCATTGCCTCATTCTTGAATCTTTCGATCTGCTGAACGTCAACCAGAGCGGCTCCCGGCAGGACCTTCAACGCCACTCGACGATTCAGTTTTCTTTCGATAGCTTCGTAGACCACGCCCATTCCCCCACGCCCGAGCACTCGAAGAAGGTGGAATTCTTTCAGCTGGTCAAACTGGTCAAACACTTTTGAACCAATTGGAACGCCTTCCAACTCCTCATTCGTCAACCGGGATCGCGTAGGCGGCAACTCCAGCTGACCTGCGTGCTGCGATAGTGCTTGTGGAACAACGGTTGGTGAATCAGCGGCATCGCTTTGGGATTCTGGCTCGGTAGCTCCCATGGTTCGCAGTTCCTGACTGATAGTTGGGTGAGTTTATCTGCCACCCCAATATTAGCTTGCAGATTGTCGAAAGGCGAGATGGGAGAGCGTTGAAATCCTCCTTTTCTCCCGCGTCCTGTTCTGAAGATTAACGTCCTCAAAAACATGCATATGACAGCGTATCTGAGTGAATTGAATGTACCGAACATGTTGTCGTAATGCGAGCTTAGTGCGAATACGGTTGATAAAGAAGTGGAGACGAATCTGCGACGAATCGGTTAGACTGCATGCAGTGTCCGACACCTGACATTCCAATGGGCAATGCAATACGTCTGCTTCTCAAATGCCTCAATCATCTGAAAATCCTTATCAGGCTCCGTCCGTTCTGGAGTCCCCGGAGCCGCTGGAACCGCTCCCGTGGAAGCAGCCAGCACTCATGGATTTTCTCAGACGAGGCGTCCTGGTCGCTTTGGTCACTGCGCCGTTTTGGTTTGTCTACAGACATTTTCTTATTGAGCAAGACTTGTTCCGTCCGGGAACGATCGGAACGTTGGCGTTTGAGATTCGAATTTTGTCTCAGTTTTGCCTGCAGTGCTGCAGCAAGGCATGGTTGATGGGGCTCTGTTCATCGCTCGTTCCGCACAGGAAGGCAGCTCTGCATTTTGTTGCGGTCGGTGTCGGCGTTTGCATCGCGGAAAACTTCCTCTTCTACGTCGGATTGCCTTTGATTCCGTCGCACCTTTTCCCAATTTACTTTTTTCTGATCAACGGCCTATTCCCCGCGATGCTCCTGTCGGTGTGTTTCGTATGGCTAACCAGTCGCCGCTTTTCCAAGCGTGCGGCAGGCATCATTGCCGTCATCTCGATCGTGCTTCCGCTGACCGCAAAAGCGATCATAAGCGCATTAGTAGAAACTCCGGCATCATCCTCAGCCATCTGGGTTACCGTGCGCGGATCTCTTGGCGTCGTCAGCCTCGCGTTCATGCTTTGGATCGCGTCCCACGAATCACAACCGCGTGAGGCCACTGCCGGAGCCGATCGCCTTCAGGGAAACTAGATCGCACCACGTGAAGCGAGTCCCGGCAACGGGTCTATTTGCGGGTACGTAGGATCGTCATTCCATGCAGCGAAGCTCGCCCCCATACAGCAAATTCGCAAACCGCGAGTCGTTCGTCAGACCGTGATGATTGGTGGCATGCGTCTTTCGGCACATCACGTGCGGGTCGGACAGGAATGTCCAACATCCTGTTTGTGCGAGCGAGGCATCACTATTCCGAATTCAGCTCGCAGCGTTTGAGGTTGTCAGCGGGGACTCGGTCGATCAGCAGCAGGAACGGTTCGACGCCGACCTGATCGGGGATGGCATCCAAAGTAAACGTCACCGCATTTACGCCCTGCTTCATGGGCACTCGAGCACGATGCAGAGTCGCTCCGTACTTGCGGCCGGGCGCTGGCTTGGCGAATGCACCAACTTCATTGTCGTGCTGGAATTCGACTTCCGTTTCGTTGCCCTTATCGTCAGCTTAAAACTTGCGACAGTCTATCTCCGGTGTCACTTCAATGCGGCCACCGTCGATCGGTTTGTAGTTTACTGACACGGTGCGATTGGAATACCGCGTGATCTGATCGAACAGCTCCGTCAGCGGATCCTGATGTTCGGGCGGCGTTTGTTCTCGCAGCGCGTTGATCAGGTCGATCGACGTTGGATATGGTGAATCGCGGTAAGCAAACCGATCCACCAGGCCTCGCAAGACGGTGTAGATACGATCCTCGCCGATCAGTTCCTTCAACTGGTACATCACCACGCTGCTTTTGCGATAGCGAATGTAACCTTAGCCGAAAAAAGTGGCCAAAGTAATCAGCACCAACGAAAACGGGCTCGGCAGGATTTC
>JANMEV010000683.1:0-5938 GCA_031377305.1 Planctomycetota bacterium
CCACGCGATGTTTTTGACCGATTGGATGCCGACAAGGATGGCCTCATTGACCCAGCTGAAGCGAACGCAGCGGGATAAACTTTTTCGACCTGGACGATTCAAATCATGATTGAGTTCAAATTTGGGGCCTAATGAGCCTGAGGCGCTAGCCGATTTCCTGTGGCGTGGATCGGCTAGAGCCTCAGGCTCAATGAAAGATCGCAATTCAATCGCACAGGTCTAACTTTTTTGCTTCGAATCTCATCAAAAGTAAACAACACATGAATGTAGCATTACGAAATCACGTTCCCATCAAAATGGACGATGCAATTCTCGAGCGAGTCCAAAAGCTTCGCGAAGCCCGCGAGAGGCTGCTGGAAGAAGTTGGCAAAGTGATTGTCGGTCAAAAGGACGTGATTGACCTGCTGCTGTTAGGGTTGTTGTGCCGCGGGCACGTATTGATGCAGGGTGTTCCGGGGCTGGGCAAGACGTTGATGGCAAGGACACTTTCCGCAACGCTGGATCTAAAATTCAAGCGAGTCCAATTCACGCCAGACCTCATGCCGTCGGACATTACGGGCACCGATATTCTGGAGGAGCAGGAGGGTGGTGGCGGTCACCGCATGAAATTCGTACCAGGCCCGATCTTCACCAACTTCCTTTTGGCTGATGAAATCAACCGAACTCCGCCAAAGACTCAGTCGGCTCTGCTGCAGGCGATGCAGGAACGTGAAGTCACCGTCGGCCAAACGACGTACAAACTGCCTGAACCGTTCTTCGTGATCGCGACTCAGAATCCCATTGAGCAGGAAGGAACCTATCCGCTTCCCGAAGCTCAGTTGGACCGTTTCATGTTCAACGTGAAGGTGGATTACCCGTCGCTGGAAGAAGAAGAAAAAATTCTGGAAGCCACGACATCGGGTGAACGTGCGGAAGTCCGCAAGGTTCTTTCGGCGAAGTCAATCCTGTATCTGCAAAAGCAAATTGGTCAGATTGTCGCGAGCCCTTTCATCATCAGCTATGTCACTCGACTTGTCCGAGCGACTCGGCCGAAAGATGCGTCCGCGCCGGACTTCATTAAGCGACTTGTCGATTGGGGCGCGGGGCCTCGAGCTGGTCAGTATCTGATCAATGGAGCGAAGGCGTTTGCTGCGATGGAAGGACGTCCGAACGTTTCGATCGGGGATGTTCGCAAAGTCGCGATCCCCGTACTTCGTCATCGTATCGCGACCAACTTTCAGGCTCAGGCGGAAGGCTTTGACATTGATGAAATCGTGCGAAAGCTGGTCGCTGAAGTTCCTGAACCGAATATTCCTAAATACGATCGCTAACAATGGCACTTGATTCACGGAATCCGCACGCGGCCTCGATAGGCGGCGGTTCCAACAGTTCCGTTTCGAATCGTGATGGATCAACTGTTGAATCGCCCGCGACCACGGCGCCTCGCCTTTGGATGGCGGACCTTGCGCTTTTTTCAGTGGCCGTGATCTGGGGCGTCAACATTCCAGTAATGAAGGTGGCACTGGAAACAGGAATCAGCCCGTACGCGCTGAACGCCGTTCGACTGGTTGTTTCAGCGGCTGTGTTGCAGGGATTCGCGTGGGCTGAATACCGCAGGGGAATTCGACCGACAAGCAAGCTGCAATGGTGGCGAGTCGTCACATATGCATTGATGGTATCCGTGGCGTATCAGTTGTTGTTCCTTCTGGCGGTCTCAAAGACGACGTCCGCGAATGTCGCGTTGATCATGGCGACCGTACCCATGTGGACGGCCCTGGCGGCTCGGTTCTTTCTGAAGGAGATTCTGCCTCCGCTCGCGTGGCTCGGTTTGATCACCGCGTTCAGTGGGACGATGATCGTGACTCTGCAGAAGCAATTGCCGACTGAGACATCGACTGCGAAGACCGAATCGGCGATGGTCGATCCTGTTGTGCTTGCCGACAATCCCGAGAGCGTTTTAGATGCCATGGCTTCCTCAAGTTCAACGACATTTGACGATCGATCGAGTTCGTCGATGGCTGCTGTCGCGGCGAAGCCTGCGGGTGCGACGACGCTCGATCCTGCCACGCGATTCATCGGCAACATGATCGCACTGGTGGCGGCGCTGGCGTGGGCGGGCGGAACTGTTTTCAGTCGCCCTTTGCTGAAGACGATTTCGCCGACGCAGCTCTCTGCATTTTCGGCGACGTTCGGGCTCCCTTTTCATATTTTGCTCGCCGGATCAACGTTGACGGCCGCCTTGCCGCTGTTGAAACAAGTGCCGCTTGTTCTGTGCATTTTCTATTCAGGGATTCTTTCAACCGGCCTGGCCTTGGCGATGTGGAGCTACGGCGTTAAGCACGCCGGCGCGGCTCAGGCGTCGATGTATCAGAATCTCAGTCCCATTGTCGCGATCGCCGCCGCGTGGATTTGGCGCGGTGAGCCCCTGACGGTGCCTCAGGCGATTGGCGGAGCGATGATCATCGGCGGTCTGATTATTATGAGGAAAAGTCGGACTCAGGTGACTGGTTGACTTCGCCCGGCGTCAAGGACTTGTCGCCGTTTGAGTCCCCCCTGTGCCAGTGAAACGCGGGTTCGTATAGACCATGGCGCAGTCTGTTTGACAGGTTTGCCGGAACAATTCGCCGTGGAACGTCGTCAAACGTCGGTGGCAGTGTTTTCGATCCTGTTTCGCTGAATTCTGACATACAGTTGGGTGTTTTGAGGTTCGAACCCTTGTCTGTTTGCGTCAGGTAAAATGTAAATTCCGCGCAATCCGCATATTCTTCCACTCTACGGGGGTCTGAGTTCGGCGCAAGATACAGGCAAGCAGGTCGATCTGTCTCAGATCGACATTCAGTGCAGACAACGCGTTTTCTTCTACATTGCCACGACCAAAACCTCACTTTTGAGCCAGGAACGGCTTGGGGCTGAGCGTCAAGATAACATCACACTGCGGACCGGTGGACGGCCGCAATCTTGCCGACCCGAGACAGGTCGGCCTACAGAGCGAGATCTTTCTTATGCGACGAACTTTCCGCTGGCTGGCGTTTTTGGCTGCGATTGCGTTTTGTGGGGGAATCGACGACTCCAGGTCGCTGGCTCAGGAGACGACTCCGCCGGCGGACCAAACGCCAGCGACAGAAGATCAACCAGCCGCAACACCGGAAGCCGCTGCTCCGGCGGCTGCGGATGAACCAAAGACGTCGACGCTTTCGGAGAAGTGGGATCGGCTCATTTACGTTCCCTTCAAAGAGCTGCAGAAGGTGTTCGACAATCAGGAGGCTTCGGTCGTTCTGCCATATGCCGAATACCTCGACCTGATAAAGCGCGCGATCAATGCCGTGCCAGTAACCACCGGCAATCAGGACGCAGTGATTACATCGTCGACTTGGAACGCAACGGTCGAAAAGGATCTCGCGCGAGTCAACGTGGAGCTCAAAATCAATGTGATGAAGGAAATCGGCTGGTCGACTTTGCCGATTGCGTTCGGAGCCGCCGCGATTGGCAAGGTCGAACCGAATGACGGCACCGTGCTGTTGAAAGGCACGGGACAAGGCACCTACGAATTGCTCATTAAAGGCGCGGGGCAGAAGACGGTGAAGTTGGAACTGTTAGCGACAGTGCTGACGTCTCCCGAAGATCGCTCGTTCGCCATCCAGTGTCCGCCGACCGGTATTAGCGAACTGGTGGTGACGATTCCCGAGCCCGATCAAACGGTGAAGATCACTCCTCTGCAGGTGCTGTTGCCGACGGAAGGTCTGGCCGTTGCCGGGACGACGGTGGCGAAGGCCAGTCTGGGAGCCACCAATCAGTTTGAAGTTCACTGGAATCCGCGAGCGGGCTCGAAGCCAGTGATGGACCTGCTGAGCAGCGTCACCAATGAAACCAGCGTTCGCATCGAGCAGGGTCTGCTCCAGACTCGCACAGTGCTGAATTACGAAATCCTTCGCGGCGAACTTCGCGACATCACAGTGCTGGTGCCCAAGGATGCTCGCATCATCGACGTGGTTTCTGCGGCCGGTCGAATTCGATCATGGAATGCTGAACCCGCAGGAGATACTCATCAGGTCATCAAGGCGGAACTGCTGGTTCCTGCGACGGAAAAATTCCAGATCGAAATTCAAACTGAACGAGCCATTGAAGGCGACACACTGCAGTTGATTGGCAAATCGGCCGACGGAAAACTTCAGGGAGTTCACGCCGATGCGGTCGTTCGCGAGGCCGGACGATTGGCGATTGCGACGGATCCCGCATTGACCACTGTCATCAAGACTCAATCGGGCGTAAAGCAAGTCGATGCGGGTGCCGCGGCTAAGGGCGACCAGTCGGCAACGGCAGCCAACACCTGGGAATTCAGCGGCTCCAGTGGCATGCTCGTGGTGCAGATCAAAGCCGTCGAGCCGCGACTGCTGGTGACTCACAATGTGCAGTACGTCTTCCGAGATGACGAACTCCGGCTGCGCTCCGTGTTGAAGTACGAAGTCGAACGAGCGGGCGTGTTTCAGCTGGCGTTGAAGGTTCCGGAATCGCTGACGATCGATAACGTCTCTGCCGATGGTATGAGCGAATTCAACGTCGACAAAGGCACGGGCCGAATCACTTTATCGCTGACTCAAAAGCGGATGGGTGCGATTGAAGTGACGGTGCAGGCTCATCAAGCCTTCGACGCGTCGGCCGAGAACGCTGAGATGGAACTGCCAACGTTGACTCCGGAAGGCGTCGAACGTGAGACCGGTACTGTTACGGCTTATGCTCCCGAATTTCTCGACGTCATCACGGTTGATGAAAAACTGGTCGGTCTGTTCCCGTCGCGTGATGCGGCGGTGGAGCAACTTCCGAGATTGCGACACATCGCGTCATGGAGTTTCACTCGTCGACCGATCGCGTTGTTCGTGCGCACGTCGCCTCGACCGGCTAAGATTGCAGCGGCGGTTGGAACGACCGTGCATGTTGAACCGGAAATCGTGAAGCAGAATGCTGTCATTACGTTTGATATCCAGAACGCGGGCATTGATACGCTGCGAGTCGCCGTGCCGGAAGCCGTGGCGAATGATGTACGGTTCCGGATGCTGTCGCCCGGTCACACGATTCAGCAGCGAGACAAAGCGGCCGCGGCCGAAAACGGTTGGGTGACGTGGACTCTGGTTCTGCAGGATGAAACAACAGGCTCGGTGAAACTGGACGTTGATTGGGATGTGAAATTCGGCGAGCGGAACGGTGGTAGCACTCCGGGAGCGGCGGCAGAAGCGGCGGCAGAAGCGGCGGGAGCGGCGGCAGGAGGGCCCCGCGTCGGAGACACGGGCAACACTCAGGCAACGCCGGAGCAATCGCTGGTTGTCGAACCGCCGCGAGTCCTCGCGCCGTTTGCGGATGATCAGGCCGATCGGCGACGAGTGACGCTGACTCAGGTGCGAGGAGAGATTCGTCTGCTGCGGCATGAGTCGCTTTCGATCACAGCGGACTCACAGGGCGAAACAACGGAAGCCATCGACGTTCGCGAACTTGAGCTGATGGAACAGGACGGTTATCTGGCCTATCGCTATTTCGCTCAGCCTGCGTCGGCGACGATTCGAATTCGTCGCCATGAAATTCACGAAGTCGCGGCGACGGTTGTGTCTCGCACGGCCGTGGATGTGGTGACCGAACGTCAGTCGCTGGCGTCCTGGCGAGTCCGCTTTCGAATCACCACCAGCGAACGTCAGCGTTTGCGAATCGACCTGCCCAACGGTTGCGACCTGCAGGCTCCTTTGCTGAATGATCAACGCACGACGATTGAGAAAGCCACCGACGTCAGAGCGGCCGATCAGTGGGAAGCCTACTACGTCAACATTAGCCGCGAATCGACGTCCGATCAGGAATTCCTGCTGACTCTGCAATATCGATGCGCGATCGTTGAAGAAGGGGCAAGACCTTATTCCGGTCAGGGCGGTTTGCAGAAACTTCATTTGCCGGTGATCGGTGAAAGCGGTGGTTCGAC
>JANMEV010000056.1:0-3748 GCA_031377305.1 Planctomycetota bacterium
GTTTGCGGAAGGTCTCGTTGAATACCGAACGGTCAAAGCCGGAAGCGTTGTCGTCGTCACTCAGAAGGCCGATCAGAACGGTTTCGGTAAATTCAGAATTTTTCCGAAGGTTCTGAGCAATCATCAGAGCTTCTTCGCGCCCCATCACAAAGTCCACCACGACGCAATCGGGGTGAATAGACTCTGCCTGGATACCGGCTTCAAAGCCACTGGCAGCAATTTCGATCTTAAAGTCGTCGTTGGAAATCATCTCATTCAAACTCGAGCGAGTCGAAAGGTCGGAACCAACGAGCAAAATTTTGCCCATTGCTTCGTCTTCCAGTTCGCCGAGCGGCATTCCGTGTTCTTTAAGAAAACGGATAAGATGTTCGCGAGGAATGCGTCTATCTTGTGAGCCAGGAATTCGATAGCCTCGTAGTCGTCCGGAATCGAACCACTTCGAGACAGTACGCGGGGCAACTTTACAGATCTTTGCTACCTGACCAGTAGTGAAGATCGTCTTCATGGGCGGGCTCTCCAATCAGTTCTAACCATCCAGATTCCCGTCCTAGGAATCCAGATCGCCATTACTCGGATGTCCCGTTTCGAATGAGCTTCAGAAGAGAAACTCGCTGTTGTTACAGTCGAAACAGTACGCGGGTCCTAAGTAATAACAGGGGTCGTTCTTTGGATTGCGTGCGGCGCAATCCCGTGCCTGCACAAGGCACTGGGAAGCAATTCACTCTGTACATCTTTAACAATGCACAGCGACCTTGTCCGGACATCCCTTCCGTTACAGTCAGACGCTGAATTACCCCCCTGGCGAATCAAACTATTGTGCTTCCTGGCCTCCCCGGGTAATCACACTAAGTGTTCTTACCGCCACAACAGGATGACAATCGCCTGCTTTATGTTCGTCGTTTCGATATGAACGACTTTAAGATGTTTGACAGACCTGCAGCAACTGCCCGAGAGATCCTGCACGACGCCTGCACCGGTTAACCGTCGGAGACGGCTGGTGTTCAGTTTTCAGTGTTCAGTTTTCAGGAAACGCAAAAGGCACTGAACACTGAAAACTTGCGGGCTAAGCGGCCTTGCTCTTTTTTGCGGCCGCGATGAAGTTGCCGTGCTCATCGACGTCCTCGAATCGCAGCGAGAGACGTCGTGAAATTCCAGACTCTTCCATCGTGACGCCATAAAGTACGTCCGTCACTGCCATCGTCGGCTTGCGGTGAGTAATCATGATGAACTGCGTATTCTGCTGGAATTCACGCAGGACATTCACAAATCGGCCGATGTTCGCGTCATCCAGCGCGGCATCGACTTCGTCCAGAATACAGAACGGGCTTGTTCGACTTCTGAAGATCGACAGCAGCAGAGCCACGGCCGTCAGAGTCTTTTCGCCACCACTTAACAGAGAGATGCTGCGAAGTTCTTTCCCCGGCGGACGAGCCACCACGTCGATTGAACACTCCAGCACGTCGTCCATGTCTTCCAGAATCAGGTCGGCCTCGCCACCGCCGAACAGTTTCCGGAACAGCTCACGGAAGTATCCGCGAATTGTCTCGAACGACTCGAGAAACATCCGCTTGCTCTCCACATTAATACGACGCACGATATCCCGCAGCGTATCGCGAGCTGACTCAAGGTCCGTCAGTTGCATGTGAAGACGCTGAAAACGGGTTTCGAGTTCGATCAGATTGTCGAGACTCTCCGCACCGACGTTTCCAATCTTCTTCAACTGGCGACGCAGACGCTCTACTCGCCGATCAATCTCAGTCCGAACTTCCGTGTACTGAGATGGATCGGCAATAACGGCCTGTGATGCCTCATCGAACAACGGCATCGCCGGGGGCGTCATTGAAAGGATCTTTCCGGTCGGATCGGATTCGCTATCGCTCTCAGATTCCGATGAATCATTCGTCTGCTTTTGCAACCAGATCGCAACCGCTGAACGGCCAGTCGCCACCGCTTCACGAACCTCAAGCTGGAACTCTTCACGAATTCTGTCTGCCGTGGTTGTCAATTGATGATCAATTCCTCGAACCTGCAGTTCAACTTCGTGATGCCGAGTCTCATGTTGTCTCAGTACATCACGAATCTGAGTTTCTGCCGACGTCGCCGCATTACGATTCACTCGCAGCCGGTTTCGAGCCGACGTTCGCAAGTGCACTTCGCTGGCCAGTTGTTCGTCGGCAACGCTTAGTTCGGCAATTTCTGCCGATGCATTGAGCCGAGCAATCAACAGATCGCGCTGACGTTCGGCCGCAGACTGCAGACGGCGATCGGCCTCCTGCTGCTGCAAATGACGCTGTTCCAGATCTTCTCGAACTCGTTCGACGGCTTCCTGAAGTCCAAGCAATCGCTCTTCAGAACGAGTCAGCTCCAGGCTGGCCGCTGTGCGATCACGCTCAATGGCTTCCAATTCATGCTGACGTTCGCTGAGTTGCGACGTCATTTCCGCAATCAGGTTCTGTCGCTGAAGCAACAACTGTTCGCCGGACTGGTGCTGCTGTTCGGCATCATCGATTCGAGTTAGCAGTTCCGAAATCTCGTCGGACAACTTTTGCCGCTGAGCCGTGAGCAGATCCGACTGACGCTGCGATTCTTTCAACTGACGACGATGTTCCGTCAACTGATTTTCGATCTGGCGAACACGTTTGACGTGGTCATTCACCAGCGTTCGAGTCTGATTGAGCCGTTCGTCGGTTGTCGAAATATTCTGGCCCAACGACCGCAGCATCAGTTCCCGCTGAGCGATTTCGTGCTCCAGTCGATGCAGGTCGTTTCTTAGTCGACGCAATTCACTCTTTCGCGAAAGCAACGCTGATTCGTTGCGCACGGTGCCAGCGAACAGAGTCCCATCGCCTTCGATCAATTCCCCCTGTAGCGTTACAAATCGGCACTGTCCGTTCGTCGCTGCGTGCAATCGTAATGCGTCCGCCAGTGTTTCAACGACCCAAGTATCGGCCAGCAGGTGGCTGGCCAGACTTGGCATCGACTGCGGAGGCCGCGCGAGCCCATCGGCTCGACCGACAACGCCGCGCTGACCGAACAGCAGCGGCGGAGCAGAGTCACCCTGCGAAAACACCGATCGCACAACCGCGCTTTCGGTACGAGGATCGACCCACGTGACCTGCATTGGCTCTGTTGAGCCAGCCGCAGCAAGCATCCGTTCGATGGAATCTGCATCGGATCGCCCGGTTTTTTTTCGGCCCCACCATGAATCTGCCTGCTGAGTCGTTTCAGAATCGCCATCGTTCGTCGCCCAGATATCATCGTCGTCGCGACGCAGACTGCCTCGCAGTTCGGAAAGGTCCCGGTCTGCTTCGTCCGTGTTTTCGATCGAAATGAAACCCACGCGGTCTGTGATTCGGCAACGGCCTGAGTTCAAATAGTCGATCAGCGGCTTGAGTCGCGTCACCACAAGCAATTGAGCTCGGCCGGAAAGAGCGACCTCCAGAAGCGCGGCATTCTCCATGTCGACGTCGAGCAAATCGGCAACGCTGCCGCAGATCAAATTCCATGGTTCCGAATCGGCCTCATCGGCGCGGCGCAGAATTTCACGAACGCCGATGCCGAAGCCTTCCTGGCGATCTTCGAGATCTTCCAGGACTGCCCGACGTGCAATCTGAGCACTGCGATGTTCTCGCAGTTCGGCTAGAGATTTCTGTGACTGATTTTGCTCGCTGACCAACTGTTCGCGACTTCGCAGCAACCGGTCGGCGTCATTTTCAACGGCCTGCAGTTCCTGCTGAGCCTGCAGCAT
>JANMEV010000073.1:0-15827 GCA_031377305.1 Planctomycetota bacterium
ACTTCGCTCGCCGTGATTGTTCGACAGACCGCGCGGTCCTGTTCTGTGAGGAAGGCAAATCCGGTTTTCGTATTGCCCGCATAGAGCCGTTCCAGCGCGACGGGGCGACCCTTTGTCCAGCTTCCTCCGGAAAGTTTTTGAATCACCGGACGCACGGAAACATAGCTGTAATCCTTCGTGCCTGGATCGACTTCCCAAATCATCCGCTCATCGTAATCTGACGTAACGGCGGCGGATTTTGAAACGATTGGTTTGCCATCCGCAATCTGTCGCAGCGATTCGAGCTTTCGCTTCCAAAGCGATTGTTGCTGAATCCATGTCAGCATAGGGAATGTGCCAAGTTCAGCATGCCGTGACCCGCAATGGGCAATGTTTTCCGGTGCGATGGAGCACGATAACGCTCCGTCTTTGCATAGTGCGGCAATCCATTGCAGACCGAGATGGTCGCTGGCCACGGAATCCTCCTGAAGGGTTTTGCCGAGAGTGATGATCGCTTCCGTATGGAACCACTGTCGCACATGAGCGGTAATTGCTTTGACCAGCGGCCTTGCTTTGGAAACTTTTCCCGAGAGCCCCGCCATGAGCGAGGCTTTTGTTTTTGCAGACGGGGAATCTCCATAGGCGATTCCAAGCATGACGATGTCGAGGATGCCGCGCATCGATTCGGGCCAGTCCTTGGCTGCTGCAGCACACATCGCTTTGAGTGCAGCGCGCGAGGATGCATCGTTCTTTCGAAGCACGAGCAGCAGATGCATTAACCCGGGCAGCAACGGCAACACGACGTTTCGCTTGCCGCTTGATTTGCGGAGGCTGGCAGTGAGTTTTTCAAACGCACTTTCAGCCACGTCATGCTGTCCCGTCAGGAACCCAAGACATGCTGATGCAAGTGGACTGTAATCTTTACTATCAGCGGCAAGTTTCCCAAGTGCCTCCAAATCGCCACTCGCCGCGAGTAAATTGACCCACCAAAATCCGATGTCGCCGGACAGGTCATCGTGCCAGTCGACATACGCTTCGAATGCCTCGATCACCTCCGATGAACCTGCTGAGGTCAGGATGATTTCGGAAATCGCGGTCACCAGAATATCGCCCTGCAATTCTGTCGGCGTTCTTCCAAACAATTCTGCATTGAACGGCTTCAGCAACAGCAGTTCACGTTCCTCTGGATTCGCTTTGGCGAGTGCTTCCGTTGCCGTTTTGAAGGCCGCAACATCGCCTCGATAAAACGCAATGCGTGCCTGGCGACGAGCGTCGGCAACGCCTGTATTGGGTTTACTATTGTAACTGTAACTGCGTGGAGCATCGCTGTGGATTTCTCCGCGTGAGGCCTCAACGGCTTCTGCGATCCGCGTGAAGTCGCCCTTGAGAACCGCTTGCTGGACAGCAAAATCCTGCCAAGGTCCTTCGATGCTGACGGTGTGGTACGCTGATCCGTCTCGATCGATCATGTTGGCATCGTAGAGCACCTTGAGTTCTACTTTGAGCTGCGACTGTGTCACCACTCCGCTCTTGCTTTTTACTGTTGCCCATTCACATTTCTTCAATAGCCCGATCAACGTGGCCATGCTGATCCGCGATTCACACGTTGCGATGATTTGTAAACAATGCTGCCCAAGAGGAGACAGCTTCTTGAATTGGGGGTGATAAACGGATTCAGACATGAAAGTTTTTCGAATCCAGACCCTAAAAATGTTGAAATCGCATCTGCTGCGGGAAGCCTCCTGAGCATGAGGCTTGCCGTATGATTTCAGAATGAGTGTTCCCCTGCCAGGGTGTTGGCACTCATTTTCGATTCATATCCATGAGCGGCAACGGCGTATCGGCCCACCAGCAGATACTTAACGCGGTGAGTATGCAACAGACTCACAAAAATCTTTCAAGTCGGGGGGCAGTTTGACCATCGGGATAAGCCTGCATGCGAAGCAGTTCAAGAATCAGGAGACGCTGTTCCATCGTCATCATCCAATACTCGCGCCGCGTTGTCGGCCGATTTGAACGAGTCGAACGTGACAACCGAATTCTTCGAAATTATAGAGCACCACGGTGATACAGCGAGAACCTGAACGGAGACTCGGATGGTTGTAGAGCAGCTCTCGACCACAACATCCGAATTGTGTGGCACAGTACCACGTGTAAACGGCGTCTCAACAACGTGGACCATGCGTGACTGCAAAAGGTGTTGTCGCAGAATCTCCACTTTGTAAACTCGCAGCAAAGGACCGGGAATCGTATCGTCTGAGGCAAGCAGCCGATCATCGAGGCCGATCAAGACAGTGCCGGGTAACCGCGGACAAACGCTCACGATACCCATAACTTAAGAATGCGTCCGTCGGCGTGATCAGCGACGCTTGGCATCTCCGTACCTTTCGTCTCAGCGTGCTCGCGAATCAACTCGTACGGAGAGAAATTGTCTTGAACTGCGATGACGGTTACGCCCATTTTTTCCATCAAATCACGAACCATTTTCACCGTCAGAAAACCTCGTGCGCATGGGCCACACCATGTCGTTTAGAAGTCCAGCAGAACAAACTGCCCTCGGTATTCTTCCAGACTTCACTTGTCCGTGTTGAGCCAAAAGCTGCCGTCCAGTTCGGGAACAGTCACTCCTGCAGCATTCGCTACATTGAGTCGTACTTGCTTGTCAGGGCGTGATGCCACGTCGCCTCGTTCCCACACGGTGAAGTACTCGTCGTGATGCAACATTGCTGGTCGCAATACGAGCGTACAATGGCCGAACTGAGACTTCATTCAATAGCAGTTTCAGTCTCGACAATTTCTCACCGTCACTCGTCAATTCGTCTAATGTTTGACATCGCTCTTGAGAGGGCTAGCTGCATCGCTGCTGCAGAGTCACGGGCAAACTTCTTCTGGATTGTGCGTACCATCGGATACCCAAGTCGAGTGAGAATATGATTTGGTCGTGAAAAGGCAAGGATGTCGTACCACACCGTATCGTCGCTTCGATTCCACTCAATCTGAAATCGCTCTTCACCGGATTCGACGTGGCCCGGCAGAGTGCCATACACAAAGCCGTAGCGACTGATATCACCAGTCTCATCAATCACTGAAACAATTCGGCAAGCGTTCAAACACCACAATCCGAAGATTCGGGCCATCACACCGACGACCTGCCCCCTTTCAATTGGAATATCTCTGGAACTCGATTCTACCCAGCCCAGTTGAAAATGCTCCCAGCACTTGATTGCCGTTTTCGCTGCATCGAAAACCAGCTTGCCTTTGCCGAGTTGGATGCGAGTATGATCTACGACGAAACCGGCTGGTGGTGTCCCGGCACTTCCACCGACGGCTGAGTACGTGAAATCTCGATTCTTCTGGTCGGACAGGAATCGGCGGATCGATTCAATGGGAGGTCTTTGAAGCGAGAACATTTTGAAGCTCAATCAGTAGACGACGTGTTGTGATTCACTTGATTGTAATATCCGCGAAGCAACTCGCCTCACAACAGACCATAAGACGGGAATCGTTCTCGATTTGACTCAGAAGATGCAGCGGACTATTGAAAAGAAGTGTGGTGTTGTCATGGCGAATGCAGCAAAACGAGTTCCTGAGAATGTCCTTGGCGATTTCTTTGTGGACTCTACGTGCATCGACTGCAATGCGTGCCGACAGATTGCACCGGCATTTTTCAGTCAGGCGGCTGAAACATCGTATGTCTGGCATCAGCCAGAGACACCGAAAGATCGTCGATCTGCACTTCACGCCTTGCTGTCATGTCCTACAGGCTCAATTGGCTGTCTGGGTGATAATGACGCAAAAGCTGTGATGGCCGACTTTCCGCTCCTTGTTGAAGTTCCTATCTACTATTGCGGATTTAACTCGCCGAAATCGTTCGGCGGAAACAGTTATTTCATTCGCCATCCTGATGGCAACTGGCTTGTCGACTCACCGAAGTTCATCAAACCGATTGTCCGGCGTCTGGAGGAACTCGGTGGCGTTGATTTCATCTTCCTGACGCACCGCGATGATGTAGCGGATGCCAGTCAGTTTGCTGATCATTTCAAATCAAAGCGGATCATTGATCGCAGGGAACTGGATTCGCAACCGGATGCCGAGATCATCCTTGAAGGAGATGAACCAACGTCTTTTGCCAAAGATTTCATTGTGATCCCAACGCCGGGACATTCCGAAGGGCACTGCTGTCTGTTATTCGCAGAACGATTCCTGTTTACCGGCGATCATCTGTATTGGAATCGAGATCAGCAACAACTCGATGCGTTTCGTGACTACTGCTGGTACTCATGGGAGTTGCAGAGAGACTCCATGCGAAAGCTCGCACAGTTTTCGTTTGAATGGATCTTGCCGGGGCATGGGCAGCAGGTTCGATTGCCTGCGAGTGCAATGGCAGAACAGATGGCTCAGCTTGTCGATCGAATGTGAAATCCGCGTGTTGGACGGATCAGGAATCAAAGGCAATCTTCAGGCTGGGTCAATGTGCTTCTCTCGGGACTCCCAATGAAAACTGTTCTGTTCCTCTGCACTGGAAACTACTTCATCAGTTGCCGCTGCGTTTCGGAACCACAGTCCGGGCCAAGGTTAATCAATGCGAATCCCGGCTGGGTAAAGTCGGTACGAAAAACACGGCTGTACACAGATTCGGCGATTTCGCTTGGTGACTGAATCTTTTCAGGCATGGCATCCTCCTGTTGGCTGAGTATCCCATGCAGACACCTCAGTGGAAGAGGGGTTCAGTTTTTAGAAAGCTTTCTGCGGACCTTTCCAGCCAGTCAGTGTCCGGTGACGGAAACCCAAACAATCCCGGAGGTGTCCAATGCGAAACCAGAACCACGAAGACTTCAACGAACAGTCATTTTTTTGAATCCCACCGAAAATCGGGGACAGGTTGCTCAGCTTGCCCGAGAACGATGCCGAGAGTTTCTTTGGTCCGGAACTTCGTTTGCATTCAATGCCACAAACACTTTGAAGCAAACCCGTGGCCGATGGCCTGATCTGTTTTGTGATTACCATGCTCGGATTGAGATTGTGTACATTGAGCCACTGTTTGGGACCATATTGCGGCCGAACAAGGCCCGCTCAATGGCTGTCCCGGAGTCAGTCATCAGGAAACTCGCCGACAAGTGCGAACCGCCAACTTGGACCGAATGCCACGGCCTGTTGAAAAGTCATGGTGATTCATGCAATTGAGTTGACCGTCAATGTTCTACACTTCAACGCCAAACGAGTTCCCTTTCCCAATCTGGATGCTCCTGTGGATCAACATTCCTCCGTATTTGTTCTCCAACATCTTTATGTTCATAAAAACGGTCACGAATGCATGAAGCAGAATGGCGTCTGCAATTCCCAAGTTGCACGTACCAGCGCAGGGCTTTATGAATGGCATGAAGCATCTGAAAACGAAGAATGACGTCTGGAGCTTTGAAAACGGTACGGGTACATTGAGGACGAACTGCCCCCGGAGAGTTACAGTCGCCTTTTTCAACACGCTTTTGTGTTCGGGGCTCTCAATCAGGAGACGATCGAATGGAATTCGATATCATTGAAGCGCCGATCCGATTTCAATTGTGTGGCTTGGCGTCGAGCGTTCGGAACAACAACTTCGGTGAAGTTGGCATGAGCCTGATGAACGAGATGTGGAAGGTTATGAAGGCTTCCAAGACGGCGACGACGGGAATCAATCATTGGGTGTATCTGCCGGACAATCAGATGTTCGTCGGCGTCGAGCTAGTTGAGGACTCACAGTGTCCCGCTCCATTGGACGCGGTCGTGTTCGAATTGCAGCGATACCTGAAACATGTTCACATCGGTCCGTATCAGGCATTGCCAGCTAAATGGTCTTCGCTGAAATCAGAACTCGCGCGTCGGGGCGAATCGATCTACTCGCCATCACTCGAAATATACGGACATCACAACGACGACCCGTCCAAGCTGGAAACAACGATCCTGATGGGGTTGATGAGCTGATGAGACCGCTTCTGGTTCGCGGTGCGCGGAAGGCGATTTGCTGAAGCTGTCACTGTGTGCCGTCGCTGTCGCTGTTCGTTTGTCCCGCCCTATGTTTTGGCAAGAAGACGCGGGGAGTTGTTCAACGCGGGCCCTCCTGAAGGCTCATCTCGGCAGAGCGAAATGACTACTTTTGACTGATGCGGGTCGCAGGCATTTTTTTGCAAAACGTTCAGTGTGTGGCATTGTGAAGTTGTCGTGAGTATGCTGACGGTTTCCGACGGCATACGTCTGACCCGTGAGCCGTGTTCCATCAGTTTTGAGATCGCCTCGATCAGGAGATTCGTCATGACGAAAAAGGCACAACAGTTTCCTCGGCGTCGGTTTTTGAAGAGCAGCGTGGCTGCCGCCAGCGCGGCGTTGATGGGGCCGATGATTGTTCCGGCTTCGGCATTGGGACGTGGCGGCGCGGTGGCTCCCAGTGAGCGAGTAGTGATTGGCGGCATCGGCATCGGCAATCGAGGAACTTATGACCTCGGCTGCTTCCTTGAGCAGAAGGATGTTCAATTCGCCGCGGTGTGCGACGTCAAGGAAGTTCGCCGGCTTGCCGTCAAGAAGATTGCTGATGAGAAGAACGGCAATCAGGACTGTGCGATGTACCGCGACTTTCGTGAGTTGCTAGATCGCAAAGATATTGATGCGGTGCTGATCGCCACCGGACCGAACTGGCATGCCACGATGGCCATGCACGCGGCTCGCGCCGGCAAGGACATGTACTGCGAAAAGCCGGTCACCAAGAATATCGAACAGAGTTTGATTCTCGCTGACACCATGCGTCGCACCGGGCGAGTTTTCCAGGCGGGAACTCAGCGACGCAACCTGCCTCACTTTGCGTTTGCGTGCGAGCTGGCTCGAACGGGCAAGCTTGGGAAGCTCACGAAAGTGTTCGCTCATCCGGCCGGAATGCAGGCGATGATGAGCGGCTGGCTGATTCCTGAAACGGAGCCGGACAAGGAAATCGTCGACTGGGACATGTACCTTGGGCCAGCGGCATGGCGTCCATTCAATGCCAAGTTGCTGGATGGATTCAACTTCGAAAAGGGCGGTGGATTGGTCGGCGGCGGAGTACTCGAATGGGGCTCACACTGCGTTGACCTTTGCCAGTGGGCCGTTGGCGATTGTCCGCCTCCTGTGGAATATGATGCTCCGAAAGATGGACAGTTGGTGGCTCGCTATGAAAACGGGACTCAACTGATTTTCCGCGAGACCGGCTGGATTCCGCTCGGGTCCTGCCCAGTGCGATTCGAAGGCGAGTCCGGTTGGGTGGAAGCGGGCGACAGCGGAAAACTGGTTCTCAGTTCGCCGGCGCTGCTTGCGGGACGAACGGTGGAAGAGATCGGCGGATACCCGGCAACTTATCACGTTCGCGACTTCCTCGACTGCGTGAAGACTCGCGGTTTGCCAAAGGGCAATGCCGATGCGGCCTGCAACGCTCACATCGCCTGCCACGCTGCCAACGTCGCCCTGCATTTGGGGCGAACGGTGAAGTACGACAATACGACTCACATGTTTGTGAACGACGAACAGGCCAACCGCCTGCGATCAGAAGCGTTGCGAGAACCGTGGCGAGTTTGAGATCTCGATTTCGTCAAAGACCTGAGCCGCGAGGCGCTAGCCTCGGGTGTTTTTGTCGGAACGTTTCTTACCCGCGGCTAGCGCCTTGCGGCTCACTCGATTGCCGGAACTCACGTTGTTCTGTCCGGCCGGCGAAACTGGCACTTGCTTATTCCTGT
The DNA here is from genome assembly GCA_031377305.1 of Planctomycetota bacterium. Lineage (GTDB taxonomy): Bacteria > Planctomycetota > Planctomycetia > Planctomycetales > Planctomycetaceae > SXXK01. The sequence continues at coordinate 7,713 of JANMEV010000073.1, forward strand.
GTTGCCCCACCTTCAACCATCAGGACCACATACAATGTTTACACTTCGACATATCACTCACGCGGCCTTGTTCATGGCAGCCTCACTTGTTTCAACCATGGCACTGGTCGCTGACGATCAGAATGCTTCTCCGGAAAAAGAAAAAGAACTACTCGCCGTGCTTCGGTCGGAAGCCCCGGCGGGCGACAAGGCGATTGCCTGCAAACAACTGGCGATCTACGGCTCGGCTGCGTCCGTGGACGAGTTGGCCAAGCTGCTTCCGGACGCTCAGTTTTCTTCGTGGGCTCGCATTGCACTCGAAGCGATCCCGGGTTCTGAAGCGAACGAAACTCTGCGAAAGGCGGCGGGAACTCTGGAAGGTCGACTGCTGGTCGGCACGATCAATTCGATTGGCGTGCGACGAGACTCCGGTGCAGTCGAGCCGCTGGTGACTCGCTTGAGGGACGCGGACTCTGATGTCGCGTCGGCTGCCGCTGTGGCCCTGGGTCGCATTGGCAACGGTGATGCGGCGAGTGCTCTTCGTCAGTCACTGGCCGGCACCGAAGGCGCGGTTCGGTCTGCGGTTGCGGAAGGACTCGTGCTGTGTGCCGAACGATTGCACTCCGAAGGCAAATCGGCCGACGCGGTCGCGATCTATGACGAAGTGCGAAAGGCCGACGTTCCTGCTCAGCGCATCATTGAAGGAACTCGTGGCGCGATTCTGGCTCGAGGTCAGGACGGTATTCCGCTGCTGATGGAACAGTTCAAGTCGACGAATAAAGGTTTGTTTCAGTTGGCTCTTGGAACGGCTCGCGAGTTCCCGGGCAGTGAAGTCGATAAAGCTCTGGTCGCAGAAATGACGAGTGCCGAACCCGACCGCGCCGCGTTGATCGTGCAGGCGATGGCCGATCGTAAGGACACCGTGATCCTTGCTGCTGTTTTGAAGGCGGCGGAGCAGGGGCCGATGCCGGTCCGTCTGTCCGCGATCAACGCGCTGGCTCGAGTCGGAGATGTTTCATGTCTGGCGTCGCTCCTGAAGATGGCTGTTGATTCGGACGCTGATCTGGCTCAGGCCGCGAAGTTGACTCTGGCAGAAGTACCGGGTGAAAAGGTCGATTCGCAAATCGTCGCGCTGCTTCCAAAGGCGGAAGGCAAGACGTATCCACTTCTGATTGAACTTGTTGGCAAGCGACGCATCGAAGCCGTGGAATTGCTGTTGAAGGCTGTCGATAACTCCAGTGGTGAAGTTCGCACAGCCGCGTTGATCGCATTGGGCGAGACCGTCTCTCTGAAAAATCTGCCTGTGCTGATCGCCCAGGTGCTGACTCCGAAACACGCTGAAGACGCGAAGACGGCGCAGCAGGCTCTGAAGGCCGCCAGCATTCGCATGCCGGATCGCGAAGCCTGTGCGACTCAACTTGCGGCGGCCGTTGACAAGTCGAAAACCGTGGCCACCAAGGGCGTGATCCTTGGGATCCTCGGCGAGATGGGTGGACCGAAGGCGTTGGCAACGATTGGCTCTGCCGCGAAGAGCACCGACGCACAACTGCAGGACATCAGCAGTCGTCTGCTTGGCGAATGGATGACCGAGGACGCCGCGCCAGTGCTGCTGGATCTGGCGAAGATCCCGTCTAACCAGTACCAGGTCCGAGCGATGCGAGGTTACATCCGCATTGCTCGTCAGTTTGTCCTGCCGGACGAACAGCGAATGGAAATGTGTCAAAAGGCTTATGATGCATCACGGCAGGCGGCCGAAAAGAAGCTGGTGCTGGATGTGCTGAAGCGCTATCCTCATGTGGATGGGCTCAAGCTGGCTATCGGCGCGATGCAGGTGGCTGAGCTGAAGGACGAAGCAACTCAGGCGACGCTTTTGGTGGCTCAGAAGCTGGGAGCCAAAGGCGTCGACGTGAAGGACATGCTGGCAAAGGCTGGCTTCGACAAGATGAAGCTGGAAATTGTCAAAGCCGAATACGGTTCCGGGGAAACTCAAAAGGATGTGACCGAAGTCGTGAAGAAGCAGGTGACTGATCTGCCGCTGATTACACTCGTGTCAGCCAGTTACAACACCAGCTTCGGCGGCGACCCGGCTCCGGGCACGGAAAAGAAGTTGAAGATTCAGTATCGAATCAACGAGAAAACCGGCGAAGCTTCGTTTGCGGAGAACTCGGTGATTGTGTTGCCGATGCCGAAGTAGTTGTTGGTGAGACGACGATGCGGGCTGAACTCAGGCGAGCGGGGGACGTGAGTCCCCTGATTCGTTGTGAATCGCACAATCGAAGGATTCAAGTCCCCCGCTCGCCAAGGGAAGAACTCGACTGATTTCTGAAAGGGCGAACCATGCGAGGCGGCATCCAGTTGCGCAATGCGGTTGACGAACTTCGACGGTCTGTTTGGGATCGGCGAGGAATGCTGGGTCGTTCAGCACTGGGGTTGGGGTCTTTGGGGCTGGCTCATGTGCTGCAGCAGGAGGGCAGGGCGGTCGGTGCCGAAACGGAAACCGGTCCGCTCGATGGGCGCGTTCCTCACTTCGCGCCGAAGGCAAAGCGAGTCATTCATTTCTTTCTGAATGGCGGCCCGTCGCATGTCGATACGTTTGATCCGAAACCGATGCTGGCAAAGTACGCGGGTCGGCCTGTTGGCGACAATTTGCTGACCGAACGCAAGACGGGTGCCGCCTTCCCATCTCCGTTTCGTTTTCGAAAGTACGGTCAGTCCGGGATTGAAGTCAGCGAGATCTTCGCAAAGACAGCGGCGCACATCGACGACATTGCGGTCATACGGTCGATGTATGCACAGGTGCCAAACCACGAGCCGTCGCTGATGCTGATGAACTGTGGCGACTCGGTGCAGCCGCGTCCCAGCATGGGTTCGTGGGTGCTGTATGGGCTGGGCGCGGAGAATCAGAATCTGCCCGGCTTCGTGGCGATGTGTCCCGGCGGGCTTCCCATCAAGGACACAGAAAACTGGCAGTCTGCATTTCTGCCCGGTGCGTATCAGGGCACCTACGTGGATTCGCAACACAAGGAACTCAGCAAGCTGATTGAAAACATCGAACATCCGCAGATCGCGACGGATGCTCAGCGCCGGCAGTTGAATCTGCTGGCTCGCATGAACGCCGAACACCGAGCGTCTCGAATTGATCAGCGACTGGACGCTCGTATTCAGTCGTTCGAGCTGGCGTTTCGCATGCAGCAGGATGCGGCCGAAGCGTTTGATGTCAGTCGTGAGCCCGAGCACATTCATCAGATGTACGGTGATGGAGTGCATGCTCGCCAGACACTGATCGGTCGTCGGCTGCTGGAACGAGGAGTTCGCTACGTCCAGTTGTGGCATGGTGCCGGGCAACCGTGGGACAATCATGCGGGCATCGAGGCGGCTCATCGAAGTCTGGCTGGTCAGATCGATCAGCCCATCGCCGCGCTCATGACGGACCTCAAGCAGCGAGGCCTGTTCGAGGATACTCTCATTCTGTGGGGCGGTGAGTTTGGACGAACTCCAACGGTTGAACTTTCAGGAGACGGCAAGCCGCAGTCGGGCCGCGATCACAATCACTGGGGCTTTAGCGTCTGGCTGGCCGGTGGTGGGATCAAGGGCGGCACAGTGTACGGTTCCACCGATGACATTGGTTTCAAAGCAGCCGAAAACCCGACTAGCATCCATGATCTCCATGCGACGATGTTGCATTGCCTCGGCTTCGACCACAAGAAGCTGACGTTCCGCTACGCAGGCCGGGATTTCCGGCTGACTGATGTGCACGGAAAAGTCATCGGCGAAATACTCGCGTGATGGCTTTGGGTGGAATCAATGCGTCGGTTCCAGCGATTCCGTGACTTCTTAAGTCCGTGATTTCTTAAAAACATGGCGTTTCAAAAATGACGTTGTGTCTTCGAAACGTCAGCCTTCCGTTGAAGCAGCTCAAGAAACGACGTTCGAAAGCCTCTGATCCAGAATCGCTTTCCTCGATCATGCCGGTCAACGGATAGGTTGACCTGGCCATAAGCGTAGATGAAATAGATCCCCGCCAGAAACATGATAAAGATAGTGATTATGACGAATATGACCCACCAGGCTTTCGCTTCTGAAGGCAGATCGGGGATACCGGAGATTCCGAAAGCGATCCCCGCGAGGGACAACCCCGCGCCGGCGGCTCGCCGGAGTCGCAACTTTCGCCGTTGAGGGCGAGAAAGAAAATAGTCAATCTCACACGGTCTGCCGAAGACCAGCCATCTCGGAGTCACCAGAGCACTGGCGGGTACAAGGTCGGTTGTATCACCGGACAGGATGCAAATGGCTGGCAGCTTGACGTGACGTCCGCAAAGCAGGAACGGAAGTTCGACATCGAATTGGTCTGGATCGTCAAATTGGCGAGCGATCCCGGACGCATCGAGTCCAGCGCAGAGTTCAGAGACCGCGTAGGGATTTTCCTGTGACACCGAATGGAACCTGCTAAGAGGGATGTCAGAGCCGACTTGGCGAGTCGGATTTAGAAAGACACGCCTGGTCGACAAACGTTACAATGATGTCTTGCTCTTTAATGCCGGGGCTCGATTCAACGCCGCTGGCTGTATCTACTCCCCATGGCCGCCCTGTCAGCACTACGTCCGCAACATTCAGCGGTGTCAGGCCGCCAGCAATGATCAGCGGGGGGCGAACCTCGGAAAGATAGCGTTCTGCTACGCGAAGATCGATCCGAGCTCCCGTTCCGCCAAATTCGTTGGCCACAAAAGCATCCAGCAGGCACGCTGACAATGGGACTTCGCGTTGCAGCAGGTCGAGCTCCGTCAGGCAGTCATTGATGCGATCCATTGAGACTCGCACAGCGCGAATAATGCGAGTCTGCGGCATCAGTTGATGAAAACTGGCGATCGATGAAATCGTTTCGTCACCGTGAAACTGCACCGCTGTCAAAGCCAATTGCGAGGCGATCGCAACAACTTCGTCGACGTTGGAATTGACGAAAACTCCGACAACGTCCAGCGGCCGACCGTCGCCTTCGTGCTGGCGAAGCGAAGACAGGATTTCCGTTGCTTGCTTTGTCGATACGTATCGCTTTGAGCCCGGAAAGAAATTCAGGCCAATCGCGCTGGCTTTTGCATCGGCGACTGCGTGCGCGTCTTCAATTCGAGTGATGCCGCAGATCTTGATCCACATTCGTACGTTGCTTTCAGTGCCTTGACGTTTGATAGCGATGTCAGATTAGTAGCCGCGAATCTCAATTGCGACCGCTTCAATCGTCGATTTCAGGAATGGGTGCCCCCGGAGCGATATCAACGCCTTCCCAGTTAACAGATCCGGTTGCGGCATCGTACAGAAGTATTCTGTCCCGGCTGCCCGGCGCGGGTTTGAGATTGACCGATGGCAGCCACTTTCGGTGTTCGTCGAGTGTGGATTTGTGTTCGACTCGCGACGCCAGATTCGTCCACTCATTCGGATCCCTGATCAGATCGTAGAGCTCTTCAGAGCCATCAGCGTAGCGAATATACCGCCAATCTCGCGATCGAATTCCGTGGTTATCGTGATTGTGCGTCGTGATCGCAGGCCACGAACGAACGGCAGCCGCGTCCTTCAACTGTGGAAGAAGGCTATGTCCTTCCAGTTCTTCAGAGATCGACAGGCCGCACAACTCCGACAGTGTTGGATAGACATCCAGTAACTCCGCCGGTTCGACACATCGACCACCGGCGGCGATCCCAGGGCCGGCAAAGATGAGTGGCACTCGAGTCGATCGTTCCCACAGCGAGTTCTTGCCGGTGATGTCCTTTTCTCCCAGGTGCCAGCCGTGATCCGACCACAGCAAGACGATCGTGTTTTCAGCCAAAGGGCTTGCTTCCAGGGCATCGAGAATCCGCCCGACCTGAGCATCCACAAATGCTGTACTTGCGAGATACGAGCGGACCAGATTCTTCCATTGAACCGACTCCTTCAGAAACTTGAGGCGAGGCTCGGGAAGCTTCCAGTGCAGATACCAGCTGAATCGTGGTATGTCGTTGCGGTCGTCGATCAACACGGGAGGCAGTTGCAGTGAATCTTCCGGAAACTGGTCGTACCATTTTTGAGTGACATAGCAGGGCACATGAGGAAGAAAGAACCCCACGCTCAGGAAGAAAGGCTTTTCTCGCGGTCTTTGAAGTTGATCGATGGTCCATGAAGCCAGCTTGAAGTCGCCTTTATCTTCATCCTTGTGAGGAAACGAGCCCCAATCGACCAGTGGATGCCCACTTGGCGTCATCACCAAAGGTTCGTGGGGCCGTGGCCCGATCTCCGACGCTGGGCCAACAAAGTCGAATTCATTGTGTCCACGTTGACGACCATAGCCCCCGTGATAGATCTTGCCCGCCATCAGAGTTTCGTAGGCGTTCACTCGGAAATGCTGCGGTAGTGACACTATCGTTCTCAGTTGGTCCACCTCCCTGACGCCAGGCGACAACCCGTAAACGCCGATCGATGATGGTCGCCGTCCCGTCATCAGGCTTGTGCGCGACGGATTACAGAGTGGCGACTGACAGTGAGCATTCAGAAAGACTGTGCCGGCCCGTGCCAGGCGATCAATGTTTGGTGTTCTCGCCTGAGGATGACCGCCGAGGCAGCCTATCCAATCATTCTGGTCATCGATTGCAATCATCAGAATGTTCGGTCGTGTGTCGGAGCTCTGGGCCAACACGGCGCTTTCCGCAAGGCACGGAACCGTGAACCACAGCACCAGAATGTTTTGCTTTGTTAGAAGTCTCAATTGCCGCACTCCGCTTCGTCGTTTTGTAAAAATTCCCCGGCTTCATCCGCGTCGAGGGCCTGCTGCGAAAATCCACCGGCGGTATTCACATCATTGTGGCAGTGAAAATGGGGACGATCGCCAAATCGGATCAAAAAACAGAAATAGCCTCAATTTGAAAATGTGATCACCCGATAAATCGGTGTCCTTCAAGCGAACCGGTTGATGGACGCGAACCGCAGCCAAAAACGAGGGACTGAGAACAAAGCTGGCGCAAAGACACGAGAGTGAAACCCCAAGAATTTGCGAAGCAAAAGCTCTGTCGCTGGACATTTGGGAGAGATGCTGTCAAACTGTCCGCCCCCGAAACGAACTCAGAATTTCGGGGCGTATAGCTCAGTTGGTTAGAGCGCAGCTCTGATAAAGCTGAGGTCCGTGGTTCGAGTCCACGTACGCCCATTGCGGTGAAAGCCGGTGAATTTGAGGGGACGTAGCTCAATTGGGAGAGCGCTGCCCTTGCAAGGCAGAGGTTGTCGGTTCGATCCCGATCGTCTCCACTGGCTTACTGGCCAAAAAGGGGTGGTTCAAAAAGTTTTAAACTTTGTTGAGCCGAACTGTTGACGCGGAGATCAAAGCCCGCTACACTGCCCCGCTCGCAATTTTGAGCTGCACAGCCCAAAACGCGAACTGATCTTTGACAATTTAATGAAGTCTAAGTGGCATCTGTAAACGTTTTTCCGAGACGTGATTCCAATCGAAAGAGCGGAACACAAATCGAAAATGTGCTGGCAGGTCTCAGTCAAGAAGAAATTCTGTCTGTTGATCATGGTGGCCAAGCACATAAGGGCGTGTGGGGGATGTCTTGGCGCCAGAAGGCGATGAAGGGCGTGGAAGGCTGCGATAAGCACGGGGAAGTTGTCAAACGAGCGTTGATCCCGTGATTCCCGAATTACCGTATGCTGAATACATAGGCATACGGAGCGAACGTGGGGAACTGAAACATCTAAGTACCCATAGGAAGAGAAAGCAATAGCGACTTCCCTAGTAGCGGCGAGCGAAAAGGAATATAGCCCAAACCGTCGGCTTGTCCGGCGGGGTTGTGGGGCTCACATGTGGAGTTACAAATCTGACGGCTAGAAGAATCTGCTGGAATGCGGAACCATAGAGGGTGAAAGTCCTGTAATCAAAAGCTGTTCAGACTCCGTGAGAAACCCCGAGTAGAGCCGGTCACGTGAAACCCGGCTTGAATCCAGGAGGCCCATCTCCTAAGGCTAAGTACTCTCTGGCGACCGATAGTGAAAAGTAGCGCGAGCGAACGATGAAAAGCACCCCGGAAGGGGAGTTAAAAGGACCTGAAACCACACGCTTACAAGCTGTCGTAGCACATTGTTGTGTAACGGCGTGCCTTTTGCATAATGATCCGGCGA
>JANMEV010000091.1:0-35239 GCA_031377305.1 Planctomycetota bacterium
GAGACGCTGACTCCGATTCTTTGCTTCACGGGAGACACGTCACCGGCCGGCCTCGATGCTCATCCGGATGTCTATAACGCCGAAGTACTGATTACGGAAATGACGTTCTTTCGGCCTGAACATCGCAAGGAAAAGATTCACAAGTTTGGGCACATGCATTTGGACGATATTCTTGAGCGAGCCGAACGATTCAAGAACGAGCTGATCATCCTGGCGCATCTCAGCACCCGAACCCATGAGCTGGAAGCGAGGCGCCGTTTGGACCAGGTTCTACCTGAATCTCTAAAAGATCGCGTGCGACTTTGGAATTAACGTTGGCCCGCGTTGCGTCCAACGAAGCCGTAGCCACTGATACTCGGTTGTCGATTCATTCGCGCGACCGGCATCTTTCAACTGGCTGAGATTGTTTTCATTTACGACGTTCGTTTTTGAAGCAGCAAGTGAGCGGAATTGTCGATCGTAAGGCAGGCTGCCTTTTCGTCGTCTGAAAGCGGGTAGCGACCTTCAACGACGCTTAGGGAATACTGTCCAGTTTTCCGCAAACGAATCAATTGAGAGTCAAACACGTCCCGCGAATACGACGCCATCGCTGGTCGCAGGTCCACAAGGCTCACACAACCGGGCAGTCGTGATATCGCACTCAGTTGTTCGAACGCTGCTTCCAATGCTTGGGCAAATCCGTCGTCCTCGGCACCAGCAGTCGCCTGAGGCTGAGTTGGCACTGCTGGAGCCGCAGGGTTTGGTGGTACCGGAGCGATTGCCTGAGATGGAATGCCCTTCCTTGCCTTCGATTTCTGCTCTTCAGGAACTGTTGTTGCAACAAGCGTTCCGGACAGATCTTTCATTCGAAAAATATGCCATTTTGAACTCAGCTTTAATGCGGCGAAACCGGGCGGCCACTGTCTGAGGGTAACGAACCGTTCCACAGCCGTCGCGAAATGCCCCTTGAAAAGAAGGTTCATGCCTCGGACGGCTGCCAGCTTATCGGAAGCGATCGCCTGATTTTCATCATTGAGCAATAGCGACAATGCCGCGTCCAGCGTGGCAGCCGATGCGGCAAGGTCCGCAGCATCGGCCAAAAACGCAACCGTGGAATCTGCGAGTGCCGGAAAAGCAACGAGCACTCGATCAGAAAACGGCTCGACGGTAGTTGCTTTCTGCAACAGCGACAAGTCAGCCTTCGAGCCGCTCAGTTCAACGAGTCGGTTCCATGTCAATGGATACGCGGCACCTCCAACAACCTTCTGGCCTTCCAGTGTCTTCACAAGCTGTGCCGACAGCAGCCGTTCAGCGCGAGGAAACCGTGCGTCTCGCAACAGCAAATCGGGTTTTGACTTTGATCCGGCCGAAGTGAATTCGACGAAGCCAAAACTCCGATTCATGTCAGAGTGAGTTCGCCATAACTCCATGAACCGAGGTTGAAATTCCTTGATGAGTTGCTTCGCCAGAACAGAGAGCTTCACCTCTGGTGTCGCTTCGTTGCATTGCTGGAGCAGAAGCCGTTTCAGGAATCCTTCCGTTCCCAGGCATTGTTCCGCATCTTTTCGAAATGCAATCCAGGCGTTAGGCATTTTCCCTGCAATGACAGATGTTGCTTCCGAAAACTGTGGCTGAGCGATCGCAGCGACCAACATCGGGTCGTCAACAGCGATGTCCACTTTGGTAAGTAGCGATTTGAACTCAGCCGGGTAATGCGCCTCTCCGGCACTTCGGAGGGATTCCAGATTCTTCACAAGCTTTTGGCATAACACGACGTCAGGTCGTGAGAACCGTTCGTCATGAATCGCGACGACTACTTTCTTTCCGGCTTTCTTCGCGACCGCATTTAAGCCTGATGGCACTTTTTCGTAATGCTGTGTCCAGAACGTTTCCGTTGGTTTCTTCAGCGTTTTATCCAGGCTCTTGCAGAGCTCATTCAGAGAACGAACTGGTGCTGCAACACTGCAACCCGTCGAAGGATGCTGCACAAGCCGGATCAAAACACCGCTGTCCGCAGCCAGTTTCTCAAGGTCGGACTGCAAGCCCACAGGACTCTTCAGATCATCAGGGATCGCAATGATCACGTTGGCTTTAGCCGGCGATTTCTTAATCGCCGCAGTCGCCCAATCCATGGAAACACCAGTCTGGCTGGCGACCAATTGCGACCAGTTGAGAAACGGCGTTTCAGGATTTGCTTTCTGATTCTCCCGATGGGATTCGAGAGTCGCGACCAGATTTGTCGCGATCTCACTCAGCGGATCGGGTATGTGTGTCTTTTTGGCCATGACTGCATTCTCCCTGCAGATTCAGATCGTCCATGAACATTCATCGACAGGTTTTTGACAATCCACGATATGCAGTGATTCGCACTGCTTTCTCACCTGTCATGGTCCAGACTGGAGGGTTGGTTCTATCAGCCGAAAAGAGACAGTGTCTGGTTCCAACCGACGAACGAGCCCCCGCCGCGGATCATTGCGAACCCCGATGCACCAATGTGCCACTTCACCGATCTGTCGCGAGCGGCGAATTGTTGCAGACCGAATCGAGAAATGCAAAATGGATCGACATCGTCGCAGATGCTGGAATCTGGAGCCACGCAACCTAGCTGCAGGCGCGCGGTTGAAACCGCCTCGTTCGATCTGTCCAACACCTGAAACTATGATCACGGAAGGCGTCGAGCGCCATTTGGATGGTCTGTCCTGCCCAAGCCAGCAAGTTGGTCAATCAACGGATGGCTCGATATTTATTGGCAGTTTACACTCGCTATTGCGCCTTGAGTTAACGCTTTGCACAGCTGTGGTTGTAACGGGTCAGGCTTGGCCCGTTCCGATGAATGAGCGGTCATGATCCCAAAATCTGCTTTTCGGCGGGCTTGGTTCAACTTGGAATTGTCGTCGAGGGCCTCGAATACTCATTCGATGATCTTCAAAAAGCAGAAAAATCGGCATTCTTTCTTTTCATTTGCGACTCCAGCAAACCAATCCCTCAAATGTGCTTGCGATTTGAACTCTCAAGGCTAAACTTCCCCCGCGCAATCTCCGATAGACTCGTGCCACCGCCACCACTGGCAGTGGTTTATCTAACGTCAGAAACGCCATCTCGCACTCGTAGCTCAATTGGATAGAGCATCGGTCTACGGAACCGAAGGTTAATGGTTCGAGCCCATTCGAGTGCAATCAGAGCCACAAGGACTTACGTCTTGTGGCTTTTTTCGTTCCGTGCCAAATGCACCCGGGTGAATGCCGAAGATGGACCCAGAAGGTAACTTGGTTTGATGCGATGAGACAAATCTGGAGATGTGCCCGTGCTGGATTTGGCCAAACGGAACCAATCTGGGCGAACAGCTGAGCGCCGAACTGAGGTGTTCCTCCTGAGCCAGTTTTGGGTCATGAAGCTGTCGGTCGATATGGACGGTGCCGTTTTTCTGGTCAACCCCCCCCCCGTCGACCCGTGTGATCTGCGAGCGAGGGAAAAGAGAAAGCAAGAGGCCAAGTCACGCAAATCCAAACGGCCCAAGGGAGTTTACGTCTTGCTTTGCGGATATGGACGATGCGTTCTCTGAAGATTTGAGTTGTTTTTACCAGTTGGAGCGGGGATCTCTGGATTCCAGGGCCTGCTCAGTTGCTGGGCAAACACGAAGGGATTTTCAACGACCATAATTACGCGACTGAAGTCGATCTGGGAAGAAGTTAGTTTTCCGCGAACAGCCGATCCCCGCGAAACCGATCGGCATCACTCGTCACAGGCAATCCAGACCGGCGGGTTCCGGAAGCTCGTTGTTGATCATCCGCACGAATTTCTGCCATTGTTCTCGGAAACGGCCTTCGGCGGCGGCTTTTTCGGTGTCTGTGCGAGCGCTGTAAGTGATCGTATTCAGCACAAGCTGACGTAGGGTGACGAGGTCCAGATTCCAAGCCATAAAGGCCACCCAGTAATCATAAGTCAGGCCATCATAGCCGAGAATGAGCGGGTCATCGGACGACAGGACGCAGGGAACGCCGCGGCGGATATAACCATTGGCCGGGTGTGCACGGAGATCACTGACGTAACCCAGTATCTGATTGCTGATTGGACACACTTCCAGTGCAATCTTTTCCCGTCGAAACGTGTCCTCCAGTGCCGGAAACAGGTACAGATCCAGACCATGCCCGATCCGGCGAGCTCGGACCAGATGAGCATCGATCAGATTCTGGTCGTCCGCCCAGTTGCTTTCACCGTCGTGCAGGAACAGCACCGGGAACTCAACTCCCTCGTCCCGACACACTTGTCTGAGGACCGGCCAGACGTTGATCAGATTAGCCGTCGGGCTGGCGTCGTCTTCTTTGCCGACGAGGTCATATCCGACCACCAGACCGGGATACTTTTTCTGCATGCGAACTGTGTTCCGAAAACTCTCAACGATTTTGGAGATGTCCGCTCCACGCCAGTCGCTGACGATCACGCGAAAGTCGAAGTTCGGATGTTTTTCGCGAACCACTGCCAATGCGGCCTGATAGCTGACAATCGCCTGGTCGGTTGGTTTTGGCTGCCCGTCATTTGCGTACAGCTGTGGAAATCCGGACCGCAATTCCACATAGTCCACTCCATCCTCGGCCAGCGCCGAGAAGGCATCCGCAAAGTAGGCTGTGAACAGCGGCTCATTTGAGAGCACGCTCCCGAGTCTGGCAAAACAGTTGTTGAATTCCGCCCAGCGATCCGCGACAACCGGTCCACCCGGCCGCAGAGAAAAGAACTGCCGTAGAGTCGTTTCAAATCCCAGTGTGGAGGCAGCCACGGCCTGAAGCTGCTGAAAGCCGGCCGGGACAGAATTCGGGCCGCAGAAACGGATCTCGCCTTTTTGATGGACTCGATTTCCGTTCTGGTAAACGTCGTCGGGCCAGCAGACATGGCAGTCTTCCCGTTGCAGGCACTGCTGAACCAGCCAGTCCAGTCGTCCGGCGGCCGAACTGTGGAGATGCAACGCTCCGCCTTTGGGCATGCGTTTGAGAATTGCAAGCACCTGCGACTGTTCGATCAGCGGTTTCGCTTCTGAGAACGGTATCGATGTTGGAAAGGTGTTGTCCGCTTTGTATTTCCGGATCTCCTGCAGTCGCAGCGCACACAAGCGGCGATTGGCCTCCACTTCCTCAGGAGATGACTCTGGTTCGACAGGGAATTGCTGTTGCCGTTCAGCGGCCAACAGTTTTGCTCGCCGATCGATCAGCTCCTGTTGCACGCTATCGAGGCTGACCGCGATCGCCGACTGAACGACATTTGCGGCCGGATGGCCAGAGTCCACGTTCCGTGCTTGTACTTCCGACGCAATGGACGCAACGCGAGAATTTACCTCGACACGTTCCGTCTGACCGCAGCCGCCCAACAGCAGGCACAGAACTGCGAGCCGACGGAAGGTACGCTGAACCAGCCCGTGCGCCGCGCGGAGAAACGGAGGTATTACATCCTGAATGAACCGGCTCGCGCCAATCGTCGCAACCTCACTAACCGGAGAACCTGAGCCAATTGACACTGTGTGACTCATGTTGAAGCTCCTGATGAAATCGTGTGCTAACCCGGGACGGCATTGTTGCAAACCAAGTTTACGAAAGGAACACTAAAGACTAACACTTTGTCGCCGGTCGACGATTCATACTGTCTCCATTACAACTCTCAGGAACCTCAAATCATGGATGCGGGTGTTCTTCAGCTGCACGGTCTGACAGACGAACAGGAATTCGATGCGGCGTTTCGCACTCAATTGCAATCCCGGCCGGCTCCCACGCTGACTCACGATGCCCCGGTGAAACATCATCAGCCAGTTTCTCTGATCATACCGACGTATCTGAATCAGACGATGAAGAACGGAGTATTGACGAGACTGCTGAGCGGCATCGAGCGGGCGGAAAGCATCCGACAGGTGGTCCTCGTCCGGGCGACACTCAGCGAGCACGATTCTTCGCTGGAGGCGACTCTGGAACGAGAAGTGACCTTGCTCCTGCACAACGCCGGCAAGATAGTGCAGTGGATCCCATGTGAGCCGAATCGTCGTGGTGCCGCGAGAAATCTGGGAGCCGCTGCGGCGACCGAAGACGTGCTGATGTATCTCGATGACGATATGCTGCTCACGGACTGGCGATTGGTGGACGTCGTACTCTCACGGATGCTGGAGGGAGACTTCGAAGCGGCCATGTTTCCGCCGCGCCACTACGCCCGGTATCCGCAGGCCTTCAATCCCACCGAATTGTCACAGACTGTTGACGAATGGCGCAGGAATCCGCTGCAGGTCCATCCGGGACAGGTCTTTGATCCCATTGCCGAAGGCGTCAAGTTCCAGACGATGGGCTTTTGTTTTCCTGGATGCTTCATGGTCATCGCACGCGAAGCTTATCAACGCTCGGGTGGATTCGCGGATTTTGAAGGCTGGGGATTCGAAGACACGCACATGGCAATTGAGGCTGCCCGCAAACTTCGCATTCTGAATTTGTTCGGGATCTGCGAACCGCTGCTGCACATCGACCATGCCGTGACACCCTACAAATCCTGGGAGTATGGCACCAACAAGGAAGTGTTTTTTCGCAAGCAAACACCGGAGATCACGGCCGAACTTCACCGCCGAATCCTATCAGGTGCCGATCTGACCTCGAACCCGTCGGATGCAGGTCGGTCTGATCCGACGGCTTTGATTCGCAAACTCGTGGATTCGGGAGTCCCTGCAAGCTCTTCCGGCACGCTGCCGACGCTTTCTCGCATTGCCGATGATCTGGCCATCGACGGCCTTGCGTCCGACCCGGAGTTTGTCGTACTGACGGGATCCCGGGGACGCGGGGATGCTCATGCGACCAGCGATTTTGACCTTCTAATGCTTTACCGACACGGTCGCGTCCGTGAGTTTGTTGTTACAGACGACGATGAAGCCTGCCGAATTGACCTGGAACTTGCCGATCTCGACAAGTTTAAAATGATTGCCGTCGCGCCGGCGTTCTTTGGTTACACAGGTGCGGCGGAGTTGTCAAAACTGGCGGGCATTATGCTGCTCAGTGGTGATCCGGACGCGTTTGAGCAATGGTCTCGCCATGTGCTGGCGACTGGCTTGCGCTGTGGCCGCGCATACTGGATCATGTTTCTCGCGGGCTTGTACCTGCAGCCGGACAAGTTGTCGTCGGTAAGGCCTCTGCTGCTGACATCGTTGCGGCAGATCATCCGGCACGTGAATCATGATACTTGCGAACGGGATTTGCGGATTCTCAGCCTGCTCGAAAAAGAAACACCGGATGCCGCGGCCGCCTCGTTGCGAGACCTGCTCGACCACGAAGTCCGGGACTGGCGGCTGGATATGTCTCTCGGCCAGCGAGCCTTTGCGAATCAAGTCCCGGAAGTATGGCTGGCACTGAATTGGCTCTGGCGCACCCGGTGACGCCTGGCAGCCGTGCGTCTCGGCATTGATGGTAGAGAATGCTCCGGAACAGGGGGAATCATTTTGCTCTGTTGACGGTTCGTATCGGACGGAATCCGAAACCGCCATGGTTATGAATCGCGGATTCGCGATAGCGGTCCGCCGAGCGACAATAGCTGGCTTTGCCTTCGAAGCTCCCCCCGCGCAGGACTCGAGGACGTGACCGAGCGTCGAGATCGCTCGGATCCGACGGTGGATCAAAGACTGGATCGGGACCGCCTGCATTATCGGCGGAGTAGAACGTGTCGGAATACAGATCCTGACACCATTCCAGAGCATTGCCGTGCATGTCGTATAAACCGAACGCATTCGGTGCTTTCTGTCCGACCGGCTGCGGCGTTTCCTGTGAGTTCTCTTCGTACCAGCCCAACGTGTCCATGTCGACGGCACCACTGAATGGCATTGCGGATCCCGCGCGGCAGGCAAATTCCCATTGTGCTTCGGCCGGCAAATGGCAGCCGAACCGTTTGCAGAATTCGACGGCATTGATCCATGTGATTCCGCCAACGGGCAGACCGAATCGTTCCGAATCACTCGGAACGGCTTCCATTGCTCGCCGCCATTGCGAATGCAGCACTTCATACTTGGAAATCAGGAACGGCCCGACGGTGACCGTGTGCAGTCTTTCATCCTGCTTGCGACTGGCTTCGGACTCCGGACTTCCCATCTCGAAGGTGCCTTCGGGAACCAGAACGAAGATGAGCCCGCTCACCGCATCCGGGCGGAGCACTCCGTCAACATCACGGACCGGGACGAGGCCCAGTTGCAAGTCCGCAAATTCCCACAGCCCGGACGTCGGATCCATGCCGACGGGGACAAGGTGTTCGCGATTTTGAATGATCAAGCTGCCGTATGTTGCGGCAATCCCGCGGTCTGCTTCTGACCAGAGTCGCTGGATTTCGTCGACCGCAGGACTTCGTGATAGCCAGTCACTCACCTGCGCCCGGGGGCCGTCCGGCTCACGAAAGCGATTCAGTAACTCCACCAGCTTCGAGGCTTTTTCCATGCTGGTAGTCTGTTCCGCGTCGAACGCAGCGAGACCCTGAACCTGAGCGGTCTTCATGGACTGCAGTACGGAGATGGATTGCTGTTCCCGGCCCAGAATCGCATCCGCTTCCGAAAGCCACGCCAGCAGAGTCTCGCGGCGCCGGTCTGGCGGCACTTCCGTGAGCGTGGGCTGGCTGGCAATCAGCGACAGAGCTGATTCCATGTCCTCCTGATGCGAGACCGTTCGGCTTTCGTGCCGGGTTTTGCTGAGCAGGATGAATCCACCAGCAAGCACCGCGATCAGCACAAGACCGAAAACCACTGCGAGTCTGACGGAATCGCGGCGACGCCGAGCCAGTTTTCGCAGACGATAGACCAGTCCAGGGCGGCTCGCGCTGATAGGCTGATGATTCAGGTAGTTGCGCAGATCCTGCGCCAGGTCAGCAGCGGATTGGTAGCGCCGTTCGCGGTCTTTTTCGAGACAACGCAGCACGATCCAGTCCAAATCCTCGCTCAATTGTCGGCTCAAACCCCGTACTTCAACGGCGCCGCGACACTGTGCGACCGCCGCTGCCTGATCACCAAGTTTCAAAACGGCCGTCGAAGGTCGCGGCGGTTCCCGTTCGCGGATGATGGTCATCCAACCCATCGGAGCGCCCAGTTTCTCTGTCTCACGCAGAAAGGGCGTTTCTCCGGTGGCGAGTTCAAACAGCACCACACCGAGCGCATAAATATCCGTGCGATGGTCGACTTCAATCCCCATCAGGCCGGTCTGTTCAGGGCTCATGTAGCGCGGCGTACCGAGCACTTCGCAGGTCTGCGTCTGCACGGCAAACTCGATCAGCGGCTGCTCCATCGCTTTGGCAATTCCAAAGTCGATGACCCGGGGCACCGGAACGCCATCCTCAGTGCCAACCAGCAGATTTGATGGCTTGACGTCGCGATGCACAATCCCTCGCTGATGCGCATGTTCGATGGCCAGACAGACCTTGATGAACAATTCCACACGCTGTCGCAGACTTAGCTGCAGCGCGTCACAATAGGCGGTAATCGGACGACCGCGAACGAGCTCCATCACGAAATATGACCGGCCGTCACCGGTGATCCCGGCATCAAAGATCCTCGCAATGCCACTGTGGTCCATCAACGCCAGCGCCTGACGCTCCGCCTCAAAACGCCGGACAATAACGTCCGAATCCATTCCGGGTCTCAGGATCTTTATCGCGACTGACCGTCGAACCGGTTCGGTCTGCTCCGCAAGGTATACTTCGCCGAAGCCACCGCGTCCGATGCGTCCGGCCAAAACATAGGTGCCAATGACGCTGCCCGTCAGAGCGTCTGTGACCATTCCAAAGTCGTCATCCGCGTCCGGCAGCATTTGGGTAGACACCACAAGCGTGGCATCAGTGGCTGATCCGTCCGGCGTCAGACGTTTTTCTGACATGACAGGTGGTCCACCGACCGGCTTGTTCCCATGCGGGGCGATGTGAGCTTCTACCGTGGTGTTGTCGGGATGTGGAATGCCGGACGGTTCCGCCATGCGAAGTCCTCGCAGAGAATACTATTCAAGGCAACAGTGCCCTTAATCACCGGCTCTTCCGGGAATCTCGTGGCGATGTCGTGAATTGATAGTGTTTTGGGTTGTGGATTCGCCACAAGCGTCAGTGTATCGAATACTACAGGAATGTCCGAACGTCCCCCGGTAATTGTCTTATGATTCGCAATGGACAACTATTCTCCAATTGAAGATTGAATCGACCGCTCACATTGAGAGCGGTGACACAGAAAGTGAAACCGTCCCACACAGGGGCAGAGAGTTCATGATCATTGGATAAGCACAGCCATCGCCGCAGCCTTCACCAGACGGCGTGTTTCGCTAATCCTGGTACATCACCAGCGACTGCCGGATCTCTTTTTCAGAAGTCAGGCGGCGGCACACCTCCCGAATTTGCGCCTTACCAGCATCCGCCAACTTGCGAAGGCTCATCTTCTCCACCAGCCGATGAGCAACCGCATAAGCTGCTGCTCCCCTTTCGTCCCGTCGCCCGGGCAATCAATGCTGCCGGGGACAGGTTCTGCAACGGCGTCAACAACATCGGATCAACCGCTTCCGCGGCGAATTTCCGAACCGGAGAAGTGGATCTGAAAGCGGTAGATTCGCTTTGTGATGCAGGTGATCTTGCCTGTCGTGAGGTTCACACTTTCCGGAATCTCCGCGCGGTTCACGTTGGCGACGGCTCGGTAGCCTCGTTCTGCAAAGATGTCAATCACCATCGCCAGCGCTATGGGGTCGTCGAAGACGGAGTCTTCAGAGTTCACAACGGCTTGTCCCGGAATTGCATGTCGCACGACGATCGGGATGAATCGCTCTTCGATCAGGCGGATCACCTTGTGGAACAGCTTGCGGTTCTCGAGTTGGTAGCTGTCCAAACGTCGCACCAGTTCCTGGCGAGCGTGCGTGATCAGGTCGCTGGCCAGTGGCAAATGCCGAACGGCATCATGAGTCTCCGGGTCCAGTTCCAGTGACGACTGGTAATCCAGCTCTTTGCGAATGTTGCTTTCGACGCTCTCGATCGATCCCTGCGCGTTTACAAAGTGGTAGTGGTAGATTTCCTTCAGCGACTGAAGAGCTTCCCACGTTTCGTCCTTGAAGACGCGGTATCTTCGTTTTGCGGCTTCCGGGTCGAGGTCTGTCGCGCGTTCTTCACGAAGCTCTCTTCCTTCCGCGCGGGCTTTGATGTTCCATTCCTTGACTTCGCGGCCGCGGTTGAGCTGACGTTCGATACTTGTGGTTTCATCAACGAACAGCACCATCACGTGAATCGTCGGCTTTCGAAAATTGATCGCGAGCGGAGTCTCTCGGTACTCACGACTCAGCTGGTTCATTTTCATGACAAGAAGATTCAGGCACTCCACCTGCACTCGCGTTCGAGGAAAACCGTCGAGCACGCAGCCATCGCGGTATTCGGGTTTGAGCAATTTCCGAAAGACGAGCTCCACAACTTCGCGATCGCCCACCATTCCGCCAGCCTGCTTGATTCGCATTGCCTGCGGGGTATTCAAAAGTGAACTTACGATAATCGGCTCGCACGTTAGATCGCGTGCCTTCATGATGAATTCTGTATTCGTTCCCTTGCCCGATCCTGGCGCACCCCCCAGCAGAATCAGCTCCTTCGAGAATCGCAGGTTTTCATGCCCGAACTCGTCTTCAAGCACATTCCAGACGTTAGTGAAAATGACCTGAGCGTCCTTGACCTCAAGGTTCTCTAAAGGTTTGACCGGCGTGGGCGATGTCGCTGCGGGCTTATCCATCGTTCGTTCTTTGATTCAAGGACCATCCGTTGTGTGCTGCCTCGACAAAGCGATGTCGAGGAGTCTTTGCGACCGAATGATAGGGTTTGGACGGTTGAAAGCTCCACTGCAACGCACCAACCACTCGAAATTCCAGGTTTCTGCGTGAGAAGCCAAATCGCCTGAACCCAGGCCTATCACGTACCTTGCTCGCATTTGGGTTGGGGCACGCAACGGCGAAATCAGACTCTGGTCGCTACAACGATTTCAGGTACTCTAGGACGGCCGTCTTTTCGGCCTCTGAAAGTCGATTGGGAAAGTCGTGTCCGGAGTTTTTTTTCCCGAATTGCCGAGTGTCAAAGTAACTTCGGCGAAGCACAACGTCGGGCTCCGATTCGGGAACCTGGCTAACCTCTTCAATCTCCAGACCGACTTTTTCCGAATCCATCGCCGTTGAAACTGGATGCCAAACCTGAGGACGCTGATCTGGATGCATGAGATGCCAAAGTGTCGGAACGCTGCCGTTGTGAAGATACGGCGCGCTGGCCCAAACTCCGTCCAGAGGTGGAGCCACATAGCCATCGGGGGAAACGAGCGTCTTTTGCTCATCCGCCTCACCAGAATGAGCGAACCAGCTTCGGGAATACTTCTGGCGACCAGCCACGGTCAGTGCCGTTAGCCGGACGGGATCGGTTCCAATTTCGTCAATCGGAATTCGCCTGTTCGGATACGACCAGTCGGTCCCATATGTGCCATGACACTCGGAACAATTCGCCTC
The DNA here is from genome assembly GCA_031377305.1 of Planctomycetota bacterium. Classification (GTDB taxonomy): domain Bacteria; phylum Planctomycetota; class Planctomycetia; order Planctomycetales; family Planctomycetaceae; genus SXXK01. Next base: position 12,465 of record JANMEV010000091.1, read on the forward strand.
GAACAGCAGCCTCCCAGCGTCGCTCAGTTCCTTGTCGATGGGACCGGTATACTTTGGCGGACGCAATGACGTGATGTAGGTCAACACATTGCGAAAATCATTTTCGTACCGATGATAGAAATCGGGGCCGTTTTCAGGCACCAAAGTGAACTGCATCAAGCCTCGGTGACCTTTCTCAGCAAAGCCGTCGATGTACATCGACGGTCTTTTGAAGAAGTACCACCACGGCGGAGCATCCATGTCGTGATTGGTGAAGAACTTGGGAGACGACAGCATCCGGTTCAGTTTTTCATCACGCTGATCCATCAACCCCATCCCAAAGACCACGGCATTGGTTGTTCCGTTTGTCGTCCCTAATGGAATTGCGAGGGAGCCGAGGTCCATTCGACTGGGCGGTTTTCCCTGACGTAGTTTCGTTGCAAAAGTCTCTTCGGTCAGCGACTGCAACGCGAAGCGATTGTTTGGAGATCCAGCCATCGGCGTTCCATAAACCGTTCCTCCATGGCAGGCAAAACAATTCATAGACCAACCACCGTCGGCACCGACAACGTACTGAAGTGGCTTCCCCGAATCATCATTTCGGCGCGGCGTGAGTCCGTAACGCTGAAAGGCCATTTTGCGGCGATCGTCAGGACTCAGGGCCTCTGCCTGAACCTTTAACGTTTGAGGCCACGACTTCCAAACGTCATCAAAAGTGTCCGCGTTGAAGTCGGGAGGAATGAGTACAGTTTCCGTGAGGAAACGGTAGCCCCTTTCTGAAGCGTCGAGATCATTGTCCGCAGCGCAGTACGATTGCTGAGCGGTCAGTAAGGCCATCGCGATGGAAAGAATGACAGATTGAAAACGACGGAGCATTAGCAGAGTGACCTCATTCCTGCGACCTGGGATAACCGTGTCGTAGCATCCTCATGCATGTAAGAATTTCGACAATGCCCGCAAAGGATTGTCACAGCGGAGCATTTTGAACTCGAATCATGCAATTGTAGACTCCGCCGTCACAATGGCCAGACGTTGAGATTTCGGCGGTCCGCGAACCAAAGAAGAACTCGGTTTCAATGTCGCAGCGTCGAATAAAGGCGATGTATTGCATCGTCAGTTGCTCGGCTGGTCTGCACCCCGCTACTTCAGTGTGACTCTCCAGGAGCGTTTCATTGCTCCATGAATTTCCCCACGTGGCACGGCTCCCTGGTGAGAAAACTGCCTTCGAATGGGGTGTTCGCATCTGTCTCGGATTGAACAGAGCCCCTGTGTTACGGGGCCAGTGCAGCGTCGCCTTCTGAAACTGGAGTTCTAAAGCAAACTGCCGTCGGGTTTTATCCGACAGTAGAAAACCAGACGCAATTGCGTTCCGGCTTATGACGCGAACCACTATTCCTGGCAGTGACACTCGTTAGCAAAGCAATTTTTCACCGTATCCTTTCCGGATTGTACGACGCGTCAGCAGGATTTCGGCGATCAGCATCAACAGAAACATTGATAGCAACGTCGCCCACAATTCCATAGAGCTTTCGTTGGAATAGATCCCCTTTTTCAGATCGTTCAGAGATTCTGTAAACTGAACTCGGCCATCCTGTTGCAAGCGAGACAGATCGTCGGGCGTAAGCTGTGCGACGTCGTCTTCGGCATGATCGTAGTTCACAACGAACGCATCCACGCCAACATCGACATCACCTTGCTGCGCCTTCATTCGATAGACGCCCGGAGTGAACGTTGACGTGAAAACTGCGGTCGTTGCCTGTGTGTCCTGTTTTCCGGCAATGGATTTCTGAACGTTGCTCGGCGTGTTGAAGGTGAACTGAGTCGCTTCCGGTGGGTCATCTCCCTTTGGGGCCGCACTCGGTTTGGCGTGCAATGGTATTTGGCTCACCAGAGGCTCAGCAAAGTTCACATTGCGATAATAGCGGGTTGATGCAACGTGAAAGACGGCTTCGTGCAGGAACGGGACAAAGTCAGAACGAGTCGGCAAATCTGACCACGTGCGATCGAGAGTCGATGTGATCAAGATTACGGAGCCATCTCCCAACTGTATTTGAAGAATGAGCGGAGCACCGTTGTCCAGTTTTGCCAGTACGACAGCGGCGTCGGCTTTGCTGACGTTCGTTTCGTTCGTTACTTCAGCCGCTGCCGCATTTAGATCAGGAACATCGACGGCTTGTTTCTTTCCATTTGTTGATTGACGGGAGACGTCTTTTGTCACGCACCATCCACCGAAGGACGCCTTCAGAAAGCTGCGGGATGGGTCGGAGTGAAATCGATCCAGCCATCCGGGTTGAAGCGACTGCGGTGCAATTCGAACGGGCTCACTGCTGTTTTCCGCAACTTCGCGAACGTCGATGATCTGCAGATTTGAGACCAAGCCCGAATCGACGAAGCACTTCTGAAAGGACTGGGGAGTTGTATTTGGACCGCAGGAAATGATGACCCCATTTCCACGATTGACGAAGTTGACGAGCGCCTGAGCAGCTTCCGCAGAAATCTTCTCCACGTTGCACAACATCGCGACGTTGGCCGCTTGAAAATCGGACGGCTTCAAAACGCCAGCATCGACGACAGAAGTTCTCACCCAGGAAGGGCTTCCTTCGGCCGGAGCAAACGCCAACTCAGCAAAGAAGGTGTCGCGATCCTCAGACGACTCCGACGGCGTGCCATTGATCATCAGCAAGGACAGTGAGCCCTCCACACGAATTGCCGCGTGACTGACGTTGTCGACCGAAATGGCATCGTCAGCCGTGTTCGCTTCAACGCTCAGGACATGAGTTCCTTCCTGACGGATGGAGTAATTGAACTCGACAGTCGTTTCTGAACCTGCGGCAATTACTGGCTTCTGCGATTCACCCGCCAATGGCTGGCCGTCCAACAGCAGGCGCACGGTCACCAGCGTCTGGGAATCTCCGCTGTTTCGCACTGGAACTCGCAACCGAATTGGGAAACCCACCACGGAGACTTCCCGTGAAAGCTGAACGCGACCCACGGACACGTTGCGACGGATCGGCTTCAAATGTGAAGCAACATCCATAACCCATAAGCTGGGACGAACAGCAGGAAACTTGAGAAGGTCATCGATGCGACTCCACGAGGCTTCGTCGTCCGATTTCCATGCAGAGCCCTGTCGATCCGAAAAAATGACGACTTCCCGGATCGCCGTGCTGGACCGACCGAGGATTCCGATCGACTTTTCGATCGCCAGCAAAATACCGCAGGCTCCTCCCGGTCCGGGGATTTTCTCAACTTCATCAGCAACAGCCTGAAGATCCTGCAACGGCGATTCGATCGCGGCCCTTGGCTTATCGCGAGCGTCAATCAACGACACTGTGTCGCCAGCGTGAAGCGTGTCGAGGTACTCGGTGACTCGTCGAAGTGCATTCGCATGGACAGAGTTCGCTCCGTCGGTCCGCGACATCGAATTGGAACCGTCTACGATGATCACCACACAGCGAGAACCGGACGACTGATACCCGCTGAACCAGCCACTGGGGATCACCGGCCTCGCGACAGCAAGCACAATCAAGGTGATCAGGCCTATTCGAAGCAGCAGCAGCAACAGCTCTTCCAGCTTCACTCGCCGGCGAGTCTTCCGCGACGGATTCAGAAACCGCATCGCTCCCCATTCGACGATGTCGAACCGGCGTCGGCTGATCAAGTGAGCAATGATCGGCAGCGCAATGCCGCAAAGGCCGAGCAGCATCCAGGGATTGATCAGGAACTGAAGCATAGATGATAAAGGCTATTCCAGAGCGAATCGCTTGTCATCTGCGTTGTCGCCGATTTTCTGCAGTCCGAATCATTCTTTGGGAATATACTCGAGCGTGTAGTACGCCGACGGATGAAGCAGCGGCAGCCCCGATTTGGACCGCAGGGCATCAGCATGAAGCTCGTGAATGTGACCGCGTTGAAGACTGTCCACCTTCAGATAAACAGAAAGTCCGTCGTCGGAAACACGCACTTCTGGAATCGTCGGTTTGGTGTGGTCGACTTCAGGGCTGCCATACGACGACTGGAAAATGTAGCAGTAGGTTTCCAGCTTCCACGTTTCCGGATTGCGGGCGATCTCAGGATCGACAGGCTCCGTAAACGTCAGCTCAAATCCATCCGGCTTGGCTCGCATCTCGTGGATTTCAAACGGTACCTTGCCGGTCCATCGCAGACGTTCCAGAGAAAACGGCTTCGTCCCTCGCGAGCCCCAGCCTCGGTTTGTGCCTCCCACAAACATGGAACCATCATCTGTCATTCGCAAAGCCAGAGTGCCCGACTGAATGCCTTCGCGAAACGGAAAACAGGCTCCCTGGTAATGACCGTCGACCTTTTCGATGAAGCAACGCATCACGGTGCTGTGAGTCACATCGCCCACGAACAATTGATTCTGAAACGGTCCGAACTTGCCACCGCTGACATCGCATGCGATACCGCTCGCGCTTTGACCCATCTTCTGGTAGGGGAACAGAATCACTGGCGGTTCGTATTCGGGAATCCTGTCAGCTTCGACGACGATGCGGCTGCCGCTTTCGGGCTCTTTCGGTGCCGACTTCGCTCCGCCTTCGGTTTTGGAGAACCAGCGGTTGCCGCCCGGATGCCCCTGAAACGAACCTGGTCGCAGCCACTTCAATCCGGACGTGCCGTTCCACGGTCCCTGATTGTCGGTGTAGAAGACATCGCCTTCGGCATTGAATGCAATGCCGCCCGGCGACCGAATTCCGCTGCACGTCGGGATCATCTTTCCGTTTGGATCAATTCGTAATGCCCAGCCTCGCCATGGACAATCGCTTCCAAACGAACCGGTGAGACACAGCACAACCCACATATTGCCGTCATTGTCGAACGGCGAACCAAACGCATATTCGTGATAGTCTCCGTTGATCCCCCAACTGTCGCTGAAGGTTTCGATTTCGTCTGCCAGGCCATCTTTATCGGTGTCTCGCAACCGAGTCACTTCTCCACGCTGAGTCGCATAAAGCCAGCCGTCCTTGTAAGTCAGGCCGAGCACTTCATGCAGCCCCTGAGCGAAGAGTTCATACTTCGCGGCGGAAGGATCTTCGTTCCAGGCATCGGTAACTCGATAGATGTCGCCTCGGCGAGTCGACACGGCCAGAGTTCCATCTGGCAGCGGCTCAAGAGCACCCGCCTCCAACACGATGCCCTGCGGAATCGTGAAGCTGGCGAGCGGATAGTAATCGTCTTCCTTCGGCACGGCGGTTTGAGCAGCGCAGATGTTGCTAAGGAGGCAGCAGAGAGAGGCAATGATAAGGTGTTTCATGGGTGAGTCCATGGTCAACGAGCCTGACATGTTAGTTGCGGAAATGTATGCGGGTTGAATCTTCGCGTTTGACGAGGCTGCCTGAAGAAAGCGACCCAGTTAGACTCGCTCGCCTGGGGCTTGCCGTAAAAGACTTGCTACCAGACGATGGTGAACTTCACGGTTGCTTCTTCATCGGCGGCAGCGGTGACAAGGACAAGCAGTTCGCGGTTGCCGTTCACTGTTCGAACGATCGGTGAACCAGTCTCGAACCTGAATCGCACGCCGTTTGCCACGAACGCACCGTCTACTTCTTCAACATTCTGACCGCTGGCGATACGAACAAAAGCGTTCTCCAGCTTCACCTTTGACTTCACCGTCATCGTGCGCTGAAGTCCGTTGTCGGGGCTCGCGGCGAACGGTGTAATCGAGTCTGTCACAGCAATGTCGTTCCAGAGATACTTAAACGTAGGGATTCCACTTTTGTTCAGCGAGTATCCTTTGAAGTGAAAGCCGTTCTCGCGAGGATTGTTGTCCGGCCAGGCAACATCCAGCGATATCAACGTGGCCAGCGCAGGACCTGCAGGTAAAGTCATCACATGGTCGCCCAACGGCGACTGATTTCCGGGTCCGCGACCTTCCCAATGCTTCGACGCGTCGATGAAAGCTCCGTGCCAGATCAGCCGCGGAGTCATGTGCTCGGCGTCCCAGGCGTAGTGAACTTTGTCGGCAAATCCCACCGCAATGCCGCGAGGAGACAAGCCTTCGAGAAAATTGCGGTAGATGATTGGTCGATCCGCAGGCTTCAACTCGATGGCTTCCTTCTGAAGGCCGCTCGGCACTTTCGCGTTCGACCCATCCAGAAGATACGTCCAGATGGCTTCAATCTGCACATTCGAATCGCCGTTCAGAATGTGCGGTACGACCGAGCGACCTCGTGGCCAGGCTGCTGGCATGCGAGTTCCCGGGCGATATGCCTGTGGATCAAGCAGGTAGCGATGAAACCATTCCTTTCGCAGTCGACGCGTCATGGTTGTCATATCGAGCGACTGAATTCCCGTCGCCGCATACTTGTCGAAGATGTGGCACTTGATGCACGACAGAGCCTGGTCGCTGACCAGCAACCGTGCATCCGCCTTAATGCGATGCTCGGGCTCCGGCAAAGTTACCTGAGCGATCGCCGGCTTTGCGTCCAATGCCGCCAGTTTCGAAATCAGTGACCCGGTCTGCTCAGCCCCGAACTTCGGCATACGAGTCGCCATGTACGGCCGGTCTTTTGCCCCTTCATTCAAAATCGTTTTCAACCAGTTCTCATTGAGCTTGTCACCGGCTCCGTCGAGCGATGGAGGAACGCGACCTTCGTCGCCCATTTCGGGAATGCTGCCAGTGAAGACGTGATTCATGGGCTCGGAAACTCCGCCCAGGGAGTCTCGAGAATGGCACGCATAGCAGTTCAGCGTCAGCATCGTCTGATGCACTTCGTGCTTCGTGTTGTCTGTGCCGGTGGCTGGTACGCGAGACGCTTCGATCGCGGCTGCCATGTCCTGTCGCTGCTGCGTGCTGAACGCAAACGCGGGGACTTTGGGATCAGGCTTCTCAGCCAGGCAACCGGCCGACGTCGTCATCGCAGCAAACTGCGGTGCCTGACCGGTCCATGCAAGCTTTTGATCTCCATCGCCGTGTTGATGACAGGCAGCACAGCCCAGACTTGTGAAGGCCAGTCGACCTTTTTCAATCAAATCCGGGGAAACGCCAGCGACAGTTTCAGTATTTTTCACGGTCGGCTTTTCTGTCAACGTCATCAGCCCCGCGAGCGACTGACGAGGCAAACCCGGACCTTCAACATCGACCACCAATTCTTCTTCACCATAAGACTCAAAGTACTCCAGAACAAGTTGGTGCGAACCCGCTTTCAACTCGAGATCGCGGCGTTTGAAACCACTCGGATGAACTCCATCGTTGTCAACGACGACAACGGTGTCGACCAGCATTCGAGAGCCGTCGTCAGAGCTGAGATAGAACCGGTATTTTCCTTCCGTTGGGACCTGCAGGAACCCAGTGAATCGCAATGCGAACTGATCCGGTTTCGGTGACACTCCCACCGAAAGATCGGTCGTTGTTCCTGACGAAACGGCCTTGAACTGCGAGAAGTCGGGCAGCTTCTGCCAGTCACCTTCAAAGTATTCGAAATTGATGTTGGCCTCTGCGTCGACGTCCTTTAGCAGATAGCTGGCGATGAAACGGGCTTCTTCCGGGGTCAGATTGAGCGAAGGCATCCGGCCCGAAGGTCGCACCGCATGGGGATTGAGCAGAAAGTTGATCAGGCTCGACAAAGAATACTTGCTATCCAGCTTTCCGAGAGGCATCGCGAATGCCGGCCGAGTCCATTTGACAGCGACTTTCGGTTCTTCGTCCTCCTCGTCTTCCTGCACCGCATGACCCGCCGAGATGCCTCTTCGAAGCTGATCAATTTCTTCATCACTTCTCTGATCTGCATGACATGCCGCACAGCCGACGGTGTGAAAGAGTTGCTCGCCACGGCGAACGGCACTGGTACCAACGCCAGCCGCTCGCCATGACAAGCCGTGAGTCAGAAACGCGGTGATCGCGTCCACCAACGAAGGATCGGCTTTCAACGCCGCCAGCTCAGGCATCGCAGTTCCTGGCTTTTCTGCCTGAGGATTTGCGATGAACTTGCGAATGTGATCCGCATTGGCCCGCTCGCCGACTTTGGTCAGAATTGGAGCCTGACGAGACGATATGATTTCGCCACCCAACTTGCCATGACACGACTGGCAATTCATTTCTGAAATCAACAACTGCCCACCATCGACTGCTGTCAATTGCTCGCCGCGGAATCGCTCGTAGCCCGGAATGATGGTTCGTCCCTCCTGACCACAGGCGTTACCAAGCAAGCTCAGCAAAAAACTTAGGCATAACGAAGAAAGCAGAGTCTTGATCATATCGAATCGCTTGATGGCTGCCGGTTGGCGATGTTGAAATGGAAGGGACAGAACGCAGTGGGAAAAAGGCGAGTGCTCTTTCACGACGAATTTTTAGGGTTGATGCGACCCGACGGAGCGACCCGCCCGAGCAAATCTGCCGCTCAACTGGCGAAAAAATTCTGTCGGCAACCCCAGAATCAAGTGTTGACTCATCACTGATGAAACTCACCACAATGGATCCATGACTGCGGAGCATGTTGATTTTCCTCCGACCTAACAGCATTGCCCGCGTATTTCTCACACATTTTCTGTGTCAGTCTGCTGAACTTTACATTCAGTTAAACGTCACCGTTGGAAAAGAGATCTGGTCCTGCAACCTCTTACACATCGACAGAAGACGAAACGAGTGTCGTCATTCTGACATCATGGACCTCGATTTGACGAGACAAAGAGCAGAGCTTGCGGCAACTCATTTTTGCCGTAAGTCAATGCATGAATGAGAGTTACGCGATACTCGTAAACATTGGCATGCAATATGAAGTCACAAAGAGTCGTACACACCAAGGTCTGGTGTTAAGGATAGAAAACCGATCAAGACGAAAGGACATTGCCATGAACACCAACTGGATTTGCCGTTTAGTGGTTCCTGGCCTGCTGCTGGCATCCTCTGCCACGACTCAGGCCAACGACATTGTGGACTTTTTCAAGGCGATCAACCGGGCCGAGCGTCATCACAACGCACCGCCCGCGTTCCAGCCCGTTGATCAACACGACGACCACGGCCATGAAGGCCCGGGACACGAATACGGCGATCGCAACCTGACAAGTCGCGACCTTCATAAGATTCAAATGGCAAATCGCCCAATCGGATATGGTGATCCGCGCAGCGATCGCTTCAATGATCGCTTCACTGGACACCCTGCTCATTCCGATGACCGAGTCAGCCTGCGAGACCACAACTACGGTCAGCCAGCTTACACTCGTCCATCGGGTGCAAGGATCAGTTTTAGAATCAGTTCCAATGGCGGCATGAACCCAGGATATGGTGCTCCGAGTTACTATTCAACGGGCCAGGAGTATCAGGAGTTGCCGCCTGTCCAGGAAATGGCTCCTGCGCCAGCTTATCCAGTGGTTCCGGTTTACCCGTCAGTACAACAGAGCCCACCCGTCATCGCAACGCCTCACCAAATAGGTGAGATCGTTACCTGCCGGGTTCCGCTTGCACGATGTGTTCGTGTGGAAGACGCTCGCAACATCGCTCCGGATGCAATCCCCGTCATTGTTGCGGTTCGCGACCCAAACATGTGTGCTCATGATACCGTCGAACGGGTGGTATTTGTTCAAGTGTTCGTGCCACCGTGCCCAATGAGCGGAATTCGCGTCTCTCCATGCCGAACTCGAGTGACCATGTGCTTTCATCAGTACGAAGTCGATATCAAGTCAAAGAACGGCATGATCGTCGTCGACTACGACAACTAGCATTTTGTCGTCAGAGAAACGATAGAAGATGAGTCGTGAGCGTTATCTCGCTCGCTCCGATCTGCGAACCGAAATGGACTCCCAGGTCATTTCAGAATACAAAACACGGGTGTTGGGGCTTTCGGGCTTCAGCACCCGTTTAGGTTTTGAGAGTGACGTTGCAGCTATATCCGGAGTCTTGTTCAGTGGATCTAAAAATCGCCGGCATGGTTGCCGTGGTCACAGGAGGAGCCAGCGGCATTGGAGCCGCGACGGTCAGAATGTTCCAACAGGAAGGCGCACGAGTAGCAATCTGGGATTTGAAACCGAGTGGGTCTGTCGTTGCCGAGCGGTTTCAAGTTGTCGACGTCACCAGCATGAGTCAGGTCGAAGCCGCGTGGAAGGAAACAGAAGACGATCTGGGGCCGATCGAAATTCTGGTTCACGCCGCCGCGATTGGTTCGGGCCACTTTGGGTTTCCGTACACTCGAGTCCCCATATCAGCATGGCAGCAGGTTCTGCAGGTCAACATCCTTGGCATGACACATGTGGCTCATGTGGCCGGCCCGGCGATGCGGCGACGCAACGCGGGAGCCATGGTCTTTCTTTCAAGCGTCGCTGGCCAGATCGGATCGCAGACGGATCCTCCCTACAGTGCCAGTAAAGCGGCGAACATCAATTTTGCTCAATGCATGGCGAAAGATCTCGCACCATTTGGAGTGCGAGTCAACTCCGTTTGTCCCGGGATGGTAAAGACGCCACTGAATGAGTCGGTTTGGAAGTCGTGGCAGGAACAGAATCCGTTGCAACATCATCTTTCGTACGACGAATGGGCCGAGGACAAAATCCGCAAAGTTGTGCCGCTCGGCCGATGGCAAACGCCGGACGATGTTGCATCAATGATCGTCTTCCTTTGTAGCCCGCGAGCCAGCGAAGTCACCGGCCAAGCCATTAACGTCGACGGCGGCTGCGTCATGCATTCATAAAGCGGTGTCCTGGCGAGTTGTCTCGTCTTAGAGGCAGATCGTCTGAATGCAGGAGTCATCGGGATTCGCGCAGGCGGGGATTTCTGATGAATTCGGTGACGACATGACTCAGTGTCCAGAACAGTCACTTCTCAGGCGTTAACGTGGGAAATTCCGCGTTGTCAGGCGTCTGGCGGTGGAACTGCAAAAGCGGGGCACTACCATTCGGGTTCGTCGTTTTCGAAAGGAAACTAACTGGACATCGCTGTGTTTCCAACAAAGCTGCAATTTTTAACGATCAACCGGAACGCTCCTCGCTCTGGTTTTTCCCGTTCTAGGCATGGATAAACCGGGTGCTGATGCACTGCGGCTGAGCAGAACATAACGCTTTCCAGAAAAGAATCGCCGGGCTGCGACGAATCAACTCACCCGGCCCCGTTTGTCCCCGATCAACGAAGAATCTGATATGGCTCATTCACCAAAAGCTGACGGCTCGATCACTCGGTTCATCAATCATCACTATCGCCACTTCAACGCTGCGGCCCTCGTTGATGCGGCGAAGGGCTACAGCCAGCATCTGGAGGCGGGCGGCAAGATGATGATCACTCTTGCGGGTGCAATGAGCACGGCTGAACTTGGCCTTTCGCTGGCGGAGATGATCCGGCAGGACAAAGTGCATTTGATTTCCTGCACGGGCGCGAATCTGGAAGAAGATGTCTTCAACCTGGTGGCGCATGATTTTTACGAACGAGTTCCCCACTACCGGCACTTGACTGCGGAAGATGAACAAGCGTTGCTCGACCGTCACATGAATCGAGTGACCGACACCTGCATTCCGGAAGGTGAAGCGATGCGTCGCATGGAGACTGCCATGCTGGAAGTTTGGACATCGGCCGATCAGTCGGGGCAGCGATTCTTCCCTCACGAATTTTTCTACCAGGTCCTTCGGAGTGGGAAGTATCAGGAATTTTATCAGATCGATCCCAAAGATTCCTGGATGCTCGCCGCAGCGGAAAGGAACCTGCCAATCATCGTGCCGGGCTGGGAAGATGCGACTTTGGGAAATATGTATGCAGCGGCCGTGATCCGAGGCGACGTGAAGAACGTTCATACGGTTCGAACAGGTATTGAGTACATGACGTGGCTGGCTGAATTTTACACTCAGGCCAGTGCCAAGAACTCCATTGGCATGTTTCAGATCGGCGGTGGAATTGCGGGGGACTTCCCGATTTGCGTGGTTCCAATGCTGCATCAGGACCTTCTGCGGACCAGTGTTCCCTTGTGGGGCTACTTTTGCCAGATCAGCGATTCTACGACGAGTTATGGCAGTTATTCCGGAGCGGTTCCCAACGAGAAAATCACCTGGGGCAAGCTGGGGATCGAGACGCCAAAGTTCATCATCGAGTCCGATGCGACGATTGTGGCGCCGTTGATTTTTGCGCATGTCCTGGGCTGGTAATTGAACCGCACGAAACGTTGGCCCTGTATTCGCTCGATTCGTAGTGACGCAGGACAGAGAGTGAATGATTGAGTCCGTTCGAATATGCAGTGACTTCGTTTAACGCTGAGCCGTCGGCGACGGTGACCACTAGCAGGCAGTTGAATTAGTCTCAAAACTGAGCCGCGAGGCGCTAGCCGCGGGTGTTTTTCACTTGCTTTTCTGACATTTACCCGCAGCTATCGCTTTGCGGCTCACTAAATCAACAGCCTGCTAGTGCAGTGGCCTGCGGCTCGGGGTTAAACGAATCGATCAGCAGACAATTGCCCTTTGGGCAAATTTGGAACGATTGACTACGGCTCCGCTCGCAGTCGCTTGCACTCATCGCTCAATGCGGAATTCTTTTTTTTAAACACCAGCAACAACCTCCATCTCGCTGAACATCACGGGAGTCCTGAATCGATGGCCGAGTACGCGGTAGAACTGACCGGAGTCACAAAGACGTTCGGCAAGCACACAGCCGTGCGAGAACTCGACCTGGCGATCCCGACCGGTTCAATTTATGGGTTCATTGGGCCAAACGGGTCTGGCAAGACTACGACAATCCGAATGATTCTGCGCATCTTCTTCCCGGACAAAGGACGCGTTTGCGTGCTTGGTCAGCCGGACGGCAACTGCGCGGATGATCGGGTTGGCTACCTTCCTGAAGAACGTGGGCTCTACCGCCGAATGAAGGTGCGCGATCTGCTGCAGTACTATGCTCGCCTCAAGGGGTTTCGCGATTGCAACGCCGAGATCGATTCCTGGCTGGCTCGGTTAGGTGCTTCTGAATGGGGAAGTCGCAAGATTGAAACACTTTCCAAGGGGATGACTCAGAAGGTTCAGTTCATGGCTGCCGTGATCGCGCGGCCTCAGTTATTGATTCTGGATGAACCTTTTAGTGGACTCGATCCGGTCAATCTTGAGCTGCTTCGTGAAGCCATTCAGGAAGTTCGAAGTCGTGGCACAACGATCATCTTTTCGACGCATGAAATGGACGTCGCCGAACGCATGTGCGAGCGGGTCTTCATGATTCACAACGGCGACAAAGTGCTGGACGGAACTGTCAGCGAGATCCAGAAACGTTATCCGGCCGACGAGGTCCGCTTACGGCTTGCGGAAGGCTATTCACTGCCGCAACACATTCCGGGGGTGAACTCCGTCGAAGTACGAGGCGCCTATCAACATCTGAAGCTAAACAACACCGAGGCGGCTGAAGGGCTGTTGAAACGATTGGCCAACGAGACACAGTTGGAACATTTTGAATTGCTGCGGCCATCGCTGCACAACATTTTTATTCGGATTGCGGGTCCAGCCGCGACGCAGGTCCAGTAGTTTCAGTATCTGCACATTCAGGAAATTGATCGCTCATGCAGAAGATTCTTACGATCGCTCGTCGCGAGTATCAGGCGATGGTCGCCACCAAGGCGTTTGTTATCGGTATCGCGTTAATGCCCGTGCTCATGCTGGGAGGCGCGATTATTCCCGGACTGCTCAAGGGGCTGGAGCGAGCAGAGGATCGCAGAATCGCCATCATCGATGGTTCGGGAGAGCTTTTCGAATCTCTCAACCAGGTGGCAGAGAAGCGGAATTCCATGCTGAAGTCCGCGACGGACGGCACGAAGAACGATCCTGCAAAGCCCGATCGCAAGTTGTCAAAGAACGAAGAAGAAGACCGCGCGGCGAAGGAAGCAATGGGGCTGGAAGAAATCCACCGTTATGTTCTTGAGCAGATTCCTGCGGAGGGGTTTGATGATGAGCAACGACTGGTGTTGTCGGAGAGAATCCGAAACAACGAACTCTACGCCTTCGTTGAGATTCCCAGCGATGTCCTGTTGCCCAATCCGGTTGACCTGAAATCGCTCGAATCGATCCAGTTGCCGGAAGTCGCCTACGTCGCTCAGGATGCTGCTTTGTCGGATGCCAAGCGGTGGATTGAGTCTGCGTTGAACCAATTGGTGCGAAGTCATCGTTTGACAACCGCGGGAGTTTCTCCATTGCTGTTGCTCGAACTGGAACGACGAGCCCCCGTGGTGGGTTCAGGGCTTTACAGCAAGGATGAAACCGGAAAGATCACCAGCGAGGAGAAGCCAAATGAACTGGCCAGTCTCTTTCTGCCGATGGGCATCATGATGCTGATGTTCATGATCGTAATGATGTCGGCTCAGCCGATGCTCGAAAGTGTTCTGGAAGAAAAGACGCTCAGGATTTCCGAAGTGCTGCTTGGTTCCGCAAACGCTCGTCAGCTCATGACCGGCAAGTTGCTTGGCAACGTCGCAGGATCTCTCACTGTTTTTGTGTTGTACGCGGCCGGAGGATTCATCGCAGCAAACCGTCAGGGTTACGGCGACAACATTCCCTTCCACATCCTTCCGTGGTTCATCGTTTATCAGGTGCTGGCCGTCTTGCTTTTTAGTTCGATCTTCATGGCGATCGCCGCCTCTGTGACTCAACTGAGGGAAGCTCAGGGACTGTTGATGCCAGTCTGGATTGTCATGCTGTTGCCTATGTTCGTTTGGCTAGGAGTTGTCCGAGAACCCAACAGTTCGCTCGCCACGATGCTGAGCTTCTTTCCACCATCAACTCCACTAATGATGACTCTCCGACTGGCGACCGGCGCGATCATTCCGATGTGGCAGATCGCTTTGAGTATCGTCATCCTTGTTGCCAGCACAGCCTTCGGTGTCGCAGCAGCGGCTCGAATCTACCAGATCGGAATTCTCTGGCAGGGCAAAACGCCAAAGCTCACTGAACTGCTGGCTTGGCTGATCCGGAATCCGAACTCAGCCCGAAAGTAAGGCTCGGCGAGGACAAACGGACGGTTCCTGGTGCGCCCGCAAGAATCACCATGCGTCTTTAGCATAAGCCATGGTCAGTTGGTCGTGGCGATGGCATTGCATCACGCCGTTCCGCGTAGTCCCTTATTTCGGTGCGTTCTCCGTGTCTGGCAGTACTTCGCCAGGTGCTTACCACTGGATTCCGTCGCTGTCCGCCAGCAACATCCATTCGCTGTTATCGTCCTGCCAACCGCATTCGCGTTGCGGTGAAGGTCCCCACTTGGCCACGGCCAGCAGTCCCGCAGGAACCTGCCAGCAGAAACCAGCCTTTTCAAGCCGGGAAAATTCAATCGACTGCCACCAACATTTGGCACAAGCTCAGCGACGATAGGGTTCCGGGTTGTGACGATGGATCTTGATCCGAAGTTTGCTTCTGGTGCAATGAGGCAGCTTCACCGCGAATTCGCCGGTTCATGGCGGCAACGCGGGTGTTGTCCTTCGGAATTTTTAGGAATCCCGGTTGACGCCTTTTTGTTCAACGATACCCTTCCGCCTGCCGTCATCTCGATGGCGCAGCGGGCGTCTGTTTGAACACAAAGGACTGTGTTCGTCTGCCGGCCTGAGAAAAGGCTCAGCAAATTGAATGTTCACGGGAGGATTAATTGTGGCGACGACCGACTGGAAAACGATTCAGCAGGTGGCATTACTCTCCCCGGCGAATGCCTGCGGGACGCTGATGCAGCTAAGCGGAAAGTTGCTGTCCGACGGCGTCAAAGCCATTCAGTTCGACGCTTTCATTCGATCGGCTTTGTCTGAAATCGCCGCCGAATTGTCCGTCCAATGGATCGCCCTCGTTCAGCGAATTCCCGGTCCAAACTGGTCGGTTGTCGCTGAGCATGGGCAGCAGGCTCTGGCCGTTCGTCCCGTAGCGTTGTGGGACGACGCGCTTGATCGTGATGCGGCGGGGGTCAGTCGTTCGGATCAGGGCCGAATTCTGGCAGCATTTCCGCTTTCGGCCGGAACTCCGTTCGGGCATCTCCTGGTGACGGTCGGTCGCCATGCAGACGAAGATCTTGCTGAATCCGGCCTGATGATGGCTCGCACGCTTTCGATGGCTTTGTCACTCGTGCATCGCGAGCTGCAGAATCAGCGACAGGTGGAAAGACTTCGATCCACTCTGAACATTGCGTCTCGCCTGTCGATGGCGGAAGACGCGGCGCCGCTTTTGGAGCAAATTGCTCACGAAGCCACGCGACTGCTGAATTGTGACCGAAGCAGCATTTTCCTTTGGGACAAGGATCGCAACGAAGTCGAAGCCAGGCCCGCGCTGGGAGTGAAGGGATCATCGCTTCGAATTCCCGCTGGCGAAGGCATCGTTGGTGAGACACTGCGAACCGGCAAGGCCATCTGTGTCGACGAGGCCTACGATGATCCTCGGTTCAATCAGGAAATCGATCGCAAGAGCGGCTACCGAACTCGCAATCTGGTCTGCGTGCCTCTGCGTGACGCTCAGAACAACGTCGTCGGCGCGTTTGAAGGAATTAATCAGAACGCGAATCAGCCGTTTACCCAGGACGACGTTGAGTGTCTGACTCAGCTTGGCACACAGGCGGCCGTGGCTCTCAGAAATCTGCAGGAGCGAAACCTGCTTCATCGCAGCAACAGCCAATTGGCCGAACAGGTCACCAAAGGTGTTTCGATCATCGGTGACAGCATGGCCATCTCGGCGTTGCGAGACACCGTGCGTCGTTTGGCATCGACTGACCTTCCTGTCCTGGTCCTTGGCGAGAGCGGGACCGGCAAGGAAGTCGTGGCTCAGTCGCTTCACTATGCGGGCAATCGCAGCAGTTGTCCGTTCGTCGCCGTCAACTGCGCGGCATTGACGGAATCATTGCTTGAAAGTGAACTTTTCGGCCACGAACGCGGTGCCTTCACGGACGCGAGAGACATGCGTCAGGGCAAGTTTGAACTGGCCGACGGTGGGACCCTGTTTCTGGATGAGATCGGCGATATGAGCCCTGGTGGTCAGGCCAAATTGCTGCGAGTGCTTGAGCAAAAAGTGATTACGCGTGTTGGCGGCTCGCAGCCGATCCCGATCAACGTTCGCATCATTGCGGCGACAAATGCGAATCTTGGCGAAGCCGTGCGAGCCAAACGTTTCCGCGAAGACTTGTACTATCGTCTGGGAGTCGTGACGCTCGACTTGCCGCCGTTGCGAGAACGTCCCGAGGACATTCTTCCGCTGGCTGAGTATTTTCTGAAGCGGTTTGCCGGGCAGGCTCGTCGACCTCAGTTGCAACTGTCGTCCGAGGCTCGTCGTCGACTGCAGTCACACACGTGGCCCGGCAACGTGCGTGAGCTTCGCAATCTGATGGAACGCATCGCGTTTCTGTGTCCAGGCGATCGAGTCGAAGCTGAGGACCTGGCGTTCATTCTCAATCCGGATGCCGATAGTTCGCGACTTCCGTCACTTGAACTGGGGCTCGACGAAGCGACTCGCGAATTCCAGCGAACGTTTATTCGCCGCAGCATTCATCAGGTCAACGACAACATGACCGACGCTGCTCGACTGCTGGGTTTGCATCGTTCGAATCTGTATCGAAAGATGAAGCAACTGGAAATGAAGGAAGTCGGCGGCGCTCTCTAAAGGCGAGCGGAGGGACGTCAGTCCCCTGATGCGTTTCAGCCTGACAACCGGCGTACGTGAAGCGCCGTGGATCAAACGTCCTGCTGACCATTTGCATCATCACTGCTGGCAGGGTTTCCGTCAGCATTCAACTCAGCGTCGGCCAGAAGTTGCTGCTCAAGAGCTGCTCGGCGAGACAGGCGGTAGAAGGCGATTCCGAAGCCTGTGAAAACAGTCGCGGGCATGCCCAGCATGAAGAGGATGCTGTACATGTAAGCTCGAGGACGAAGGCTTTCCGTTTCGTTGGCGTTCTTGCAGCCCGGGCATGCCATCGCTTCTGATTGCCACGATGGAACCACGCCGCTGCACAACGCAAACGCCAGGATCGTCAGTGCTGATCGAAGTGAATTTTTCATGTACCTGGATCCTTTGGGAGGAAAGCCGATTCAACCTGATTCTTACTCATCGTCGCCGGGATTCAAGCGAGCTGCCTGAAATTCACGCCGTTGCTGCACGCCATGGCCAATGATAGAGCATCCAATAGATCACAACACCTGTGATCGACACAAACAGCCAGATCGGGAGCGTGATTTTTGCAAGTCGACGGTGTTCGATCCATCGTTCTTTCCACGCATGTACGAAAACCCGAATTGCAAGAATGGGGACAAAAACGGCCAGGATCACGTGTGGAATCAGAATACTTCGGTAAACGATCGTCGCCAGAGGCGATCCCAGAAACGCTCGCCCGCGTTCTCCCGTGAATTGATGTAACGCTTCGTGATAAGTCAGATAACACGCCAGAAACACCACGGAAACAGCAAACGCCAAGATCATCAAATTGCGATGGATGTTTCGCCTTTTCATGCGAATCGCGATGAATCCGCTGATCAAAAGCACTGTGCAAAGCGAATTCAGACTGGCGTTGATTGCCGGCAGGTTGGCCACCCACGCGGGCAGAACACTTTCGATCCGAATATTGCGAGCCTCAGCCGTTTCCTCGGTGCTCGAATCTCTAATGGGTTCAGAAGGCTCCACAGTCTGCGATTCACCGTTCTTTGGCGTGGCAGCGTTGGTCTGGGACGACTCGACGGAGCCTTCCTTGGTAGTGGGTGACGGAACATCGGGCATTTCGGCCGTTGGAGTCGCAGGATCTTCCGTGGCGGCAGGCTCGGAAGTTGCCTCGGGGGCATCGGCCGGGATCAGATTGAGCTTCACGGGCGGGTTCTCACCGTCCGGAGCTGAAGTTGTCAGAGCTGGGCCGGGCTGAGGAAACTCGACCTTGCCTTCGATAATCCGACGCAGCCGCACAACGTCTTCCGGCACCGGCATCAGAAACGTTCCCACTGGGATTCCGTCTTCGTTGACCAGAACGGCTCGATTTGAGTGAGCCACTTCAAAGCCCGGCTTGCGCATGTCACCCAGCTCGGGTTTCACGTACATCATGAAACCGCGGCGGATGAAATCATGAATCGCCAGCTCATCGCCAGTGACAAACTTCCAGCGAGCGTGGTCGGCTCGAAAGGTCTCAGCGTACTTTTTCAAAACCTCCGCGGTGTCGTAACTGGAGTCCACTGAAAACGTCACGAACTGAAAGTCGGGATTGGACTTTGCAACCTTGCGGTGCAGGTCCGAAAAGTCGCGAGTCATCATCGGACAAGGACCCGCGCAACGAGTGAACACGAAATTAGCGACCCAACGCTTTCCAAGCATTCCCTCGCGGCTCACCGTGCCGCCCATGCATTCCGGGAAACTGAAATCCGGAAGCACTCGACTGGGAATGCCGATAACCACCGTCTTCTGAGTCGCCTCAACAGCGTTGTCTTCAGATTTGTCTCCGTCAACGGTTGAGGTTTCGTCGGCTGAAGTGGTTGATGCCTGCTTCTGCACAACGACAACCCAGAGAAGCCCCAGCACCGCCATCCAAAGAACGCTGCCAGCGATGAACGCAAGCGTTGACATGCCAGCTCGGCGCGAAAACCGTTTGATGGATGATTTACTGCCAGACCGTTTGTTCGTCAATGACACTGTCCAACTCCTTGCCGTGAAGGAAGGTGAGGCCGGGTTGCGATGGTGCTTTATCATAGTCATTCGGGGGCAGATGGGGTTCAAAAATCCCTCGCGGAACAACGGTCGCCGCTGATGCAGCAGGTGCCCCGAACGTTGATCAGAAGTTTACCATTCTAGGGATCAGTTCCGGGGCAGGATTTTCTCCTTCCCCGTTTCCTGCACGCATTATCTCTCAAACGAGAACCTTCGGACGCCATGTGGCGGCAGCGACAGATTGACGAGCCTACCGATCGGAAAACCTGCGCAACGCTTCGCTCGGACCTTGTTTCTGGAATGCCGAACGATGATCTCCAAATGTGTTTCTCGATGCTTGGCGAACGATTTGGCATCTGTCAATCTGCGTGAGATCGCGATAGGCAGTTTGATCCTCGTTCAGCAGGAAGTCCTTATGAAGATCGTCGTTCGTGCACGAATTGTGCTGGTGGTCGTTAGCTGCTTCCTTGCAGGACACGGTTTTCAAGCGTCGGCCCAGGAGACTCTGCAGTCCGAAAGTTACATTCGGCTTCATTATTCGAAGCACGAATACATGATCCCGATGCGAGACGGCGTCAAACTGATGACCGCTGTCTTTGTGCCAAACGACACGACAAAACCCTACCCAATCCTGATGAAGCGAACGCCGTACAATGTCGCTCCGTATGGTGTAGACAAGTATCCGTCGAAGCTGGGCCCCAGCGAACACTTCATCAAAGCGGGCTACATCTTCGTCAATCAGGATGTGCGAGGCCGTTTCGCGTCGGAAGGCGAATTCGTGCAGGTCACGCCTCATTTAACGAACAAGTCGAAGCCAACGGACGTTGACGAAAGTTCGGACACCTACGACACCATCGACTGGCTGCTCAAGAACGTCCCCAATCACAACGGCCGAGTCGGCATGCATGGAATTTCGTACCCGGGATTCTACGCCGCCGCGGGAATGATCGATGCTCATCCCGCGCTGAAAGCGGTTTCGCCGCAGGCTCCGGTGGGCGACTGGTACTTTGACGACTTTCTTCACCACGGCTCGTTCTTTCTTGCTCATGCCTTCAAATGGCTCAGCGGCAATGCAACCGAACGAATGACGCCGACGACGGAATCTGCCAAGCCCTACGTTTACCCGATGTCGGACGGCTACAAAATGTTTCTGGAAGCCGGTTCCGTCGAGAACATCGACAAGCTCTACCTGAAGGGCACAATTCCCTTTTGGCAGGACATGATGCAGCATCCAAACCGTGATGAGTTCTGGCAGAAGCGAGCGATCATTCCGCATTTGAAGAACGTCGCTCCCGCTGTCATGACCGTTGGCGGTTGGTTCGACTCAGAGGACTTGTACGGCACATTCAAAACCTATCAATCGATCGAACGGCAGAATCCGAACGTCAACAACGTGCTGGTCATTGGGCCATGGCATCACGGCGGCTGGTCGTCAGTGGATGGCGACAAACTGGGCAACGCGTCGTTTGGTTCCAAAACGGCCGTGTTTTATCGCTCCGAGATTGAACTGCCATTTTTCGAAAAGTACCTGAAGAGCACCGACCATGCCGCTCCGGCAGAGGCCACCGTGTTTGAGACCGGTTCCAACGTCTGGCGAACGTTCGATCAGTGGCCGCCCAAATCGACGGAAGCGAAGTCGCTGTTTGTTGGCAAACAAGGCCGTCTGTCCTGGAGTGCACCCGAAGCGTCATCCTCAGACAAAGAAGCGTTTGACGAATTTGTCAGTGATCCGAACAAGCCTGTCCCGTACAGCGAAACCATCACGCCTCGCATGACAAATGAGTACATGCTCGACGATCAACGATTTGCTTCGCGAAGACCAGACGTGCTGACATATCAGACAGACTCCTTCACTGAAGACACCGTTCTGGCAGGTCCCGTCGAAGCGGATCTTTGGGTCTCAACAACAGGCACTGATGCGGACTGGGTCGTCAAGCTGATCGATGTGCGTCCCGATGGTCCGGAATCAACGCCGCTCGCTGGATACCAGATGCTGATTCGCAGCGAAGTCATTCGAGGCCGTTTCCGAAACGACTATGCAAAGCCTGAAGCCTTCGTTCCCGGCGAGGCGACTCGAGTGCGTCTTGAGTTGCTCGATGTGCTCCATCGCTTCCAAAAGGGGCATCGCCTGATGATTCAGATTCAGAGCACCTGGTTTCCGCTGATGGACCGAAACCCTCAGACGTTCGTTCCCAACATCTACTTCGCGAAGCCCGAAGATTTTCAAACGGCGACTCATCGAATCTTCCGCTCCGCGTCGCATCCGACCAGTTTGAAGCTGGGAATTCTGCCAGCGAACAAATGAGGACATTGGATGCTCCCAACTGGACAGCGCCATGTTAGGAAAAACGTCGTCTTTTCAGATGATCAGCCGGAAAGTAATGACGCCCTATTGATTTAATGAGTTTTCACAACCCGAAACGTCAGTGAGGGATAAGATTTGCTGCGTTTTTCAACAACAATCCCTCGCTGACTCTTCGGGTTGGGATCAAATCAACAATCTGCTAGCGAACTCCGGCTGATAAAGACCTGAAACTATCAAGCGAAGTCGCGCAACGAAACCGGAAACGAAGAAGGCCTGTTGAGATCCATGATGGTCTCAACAGGCCCGGTTTTTTGAGTCAGTGATTCGGTTGGAATCAGCCAACCTTCATGGCTTCGCCCAGAATCTTGGACGTGCTTGGACGCATGATGCGGCCGTCAACGAGTTCGCCCTTCTGCAGAGTCGCTCGGATGTCCTTGCCGCTGATGGACCATGGCTTTTCGTCTTTGTGACGTTCCATCAGGTCGACTCGGCCAGCAGATTCGTAGTAGGCTGCGAAGCCGACATTAATCGTCTTGACCTTCAGATCTCCGCCCAGCTTCTTGAAGATTTCCTGAGCGTCGAAGTCACCCCAGATCGATTCGCCGTTGGCATATGGAGCATCAGCGTGCTTACGACCGATCACCAGATGCGTGTAGCCCATGTTCTGGCGGTAGATGCCGTGCATGACAGCTTCCTTTGGACCGCCGTAGAACATCTTGATGTCCAGACCGAGCAGAACGACTCGATCAGGAACAGATTCGCCGCGAGGACCCCACAGAGTTGCATCGCTGTCGCCGTCGCCGAGTGATCGGTCGGTGATCAGCTTCTCGTAGGTCTTCATGCGGATCTCAGCGTTAACGTCGTCGCCCTTCACTTCGCCGATCAGCGGGTTCAGGCACGCGCCGGCGTTCTTGCCTTCGCGGAGCAGCACTTCCAGACCGTAAACCAGAGC
>JANMEV010000118.1:0-25451 GCA_031377305.1 Planctomycetota bacterium
GACTGGTGGTCGCTGCAACCACTTCAGACTTGTGTACCGCCCAAAACAGACGGAGCCAACTGGATCAGAAATCCAGTGGACGCGTTCGTCCTGGCAAAATTGAAGGAAGCGGGGTTCGCTCCGAGTCAGCCTGCGGACAAACGCACTTTGATCCGACGTGTTTCGTTTGACCTTCTTGGGTTACCGCCGACTCCGCAGCAAATTGATCGGTTTCTTGCTGACACGTCGGATCAGGCTTACGAGCATCTTGTTGACCGCATGCTCGATTCACCTCATTATGGCGAACGATGGGCTCGGCACTGGCTGGACGTTGTGCGTTTTGGCGAAAGCAACGGCTTCGAGTACGACGAGCCGCGTGACAATTTCTGGCACTATCGAAATTGGGTCATCAACGCTCTGAATGCGGACATGCCTTACGATGAATTTGTGCGACTGCAGCTTGCTGGCGACATTCTTCGTCCCGATGACGTTAATGCCATTGCGGCGGCTGGATTTCTGGTCGCTGGGGCTCACAACACGACGCTGCCGAGCAATGAAAAAATGCAAATGGCAATGGCTCAGGATGAGCTGGAAGATCTCGTCGGCGGAGTTTGCCAGACGTTTCTGGGACTAACCGCCAACTGCGCTCGTTGCCATGATCATAAGTTCGACCCGATCTCACAGAAAGAATACTACCAACTGGCCGCAGCTCTGGCCGGGGCAAAACATGGCGAGCGAACCGTGCATGTTCCGATGAGCCCTGCGGATCGACAGCGTATTGCTGACATCGACAGGCAAGTCGAATCCATCGCCGTACAAGTTGCCGCTCTCGAACAGCCGCTTCGTGAGGCCATCCTGTTGCAGCGTCACTCGGGAGTAACATCTGGTCCGGAACCGCCGGCCGCTTTTGCAACGTGGGAATTTGAAGACGACCTGTTGGACCGAGAAAAGAGTCTCACTGCAACCGTAAACGGAAGTGCTCGCGTTGAAGCAGGAGTCCTGATTCTTGACGGTCAACAGGCCTTCGTGGCGACTCAGCCGCTGGCGATCGACCTCGAAGAAAAGACTCTGGAAGCCTGGGTGCAGCTTGGTAACCTCGAACAGCAGGGCGGTGGCGTCATTAGTGTTCAGACAAACGACGGCGTTACCTTCGACGCAATTGTTTTTGGCGAACGGGAAGCCGGCAAGTGGATGGCCGGAAGTAACGGCTTTGTGCGCACAATGTCGTTTGATGGCATTCAGGAGACGGAAGCCGTCGATCGTCCCGTTCATGTGGCGATCGTCTACCAAAAAGACGGTACGATCGTCGGCTATCGCGACGGCAAACCATACGGCAAGCCCTATCGCCCCGGCGAGTTGAATCGTTTCTCAGCCGGTACTTTTCATCTCCTCTTTGGCATGCGACACGCTCCCGTCGGAGGCAACCGCATGCTGACAGGGCGTATCCAGCGTGCTCAACTCTACAACCGAGCGTTGACCGCTGAAGACATTGCAGCATCTGCCGGAGTTGCGGATCGGGATTACATCTCAGAATCGCAACTCGCCGCAAGTATGCCCGAAGCGGATCTGAAATCACGTCAAGCTCTGAAAGCCCATGCCACGCAACTGAGGTCCGAAAAGGAAGCGTTGATCAAGTCGGAATCGCGAGTTCTCTACACATGCCTTTCAGGGAATACCGGAGTCACTCGTGTCCTGCAACGCGGTGATGTCTCAACACCGGCCGAAGAAGTGCCTCCCGGAGGACTCAGCGCAGTTTCAGGAGTCAACGCAAGCTTTGATCTCGCCGTCAATGCGCCCGACGCAGATCGACGTCAACGTCTGGCCGAATGGATCACGAATTCCAACAACCCGCTGTTCAGTCGCGTCATGGTCAATCGACTTTGGCAGTATCACTTTGGGCAGGGCATGGTCGCCACCTCGAGCGACTTTGGGTTTAACGGTGGAAAGCCAAGTCATCCGGAATTGCTCGAATGGCTTGCCGAGACTTTTCGCAGCAACGGATATCGATTGAAGTCAATGCATCGCCTGCTCGTGACTTCGGCAACCTACCGCCAGGCGTCTGTTCAGAATGCTGAAGCCATGAAGCTGGATGCTGATAACCGACTGCTGTGGCGTAAATCGCCCTTGCGTTTGGAGGCCGAGGAAATTCGTGATGCCGTGCTCATCGCGACGGGCAAGCTGAATCCCGAAGTCGGCGGTCGTGGCTATCGCGACGTGCGACACTTCTTCTTCAAGGGAAGTAACTTCTATGAATCGATCAACGAAGCCGGCCCCGAGGCCAATCGCCGCACGATTTACCGCTTTACCGCACGTGGTGGTCGAAATCCTTTTCTCGACACGTTCGACTGCCCCGATCCCTCCGCGACAGCTCCCAAACGAGCCTCTACAACAACGCCGCTGCAGGCGTTGGCCCTGATGAACAACACATTGATCTTTGAAACGTCTGACGACTTTGCCAATCGCCTGCAACAAGATGCCGGCGAGGAAGTCGGAAAGCAGATTTCGCTGGCCTACGTCATCGCCTTTGGTCGCGAGGCAAGTGCAGAAGAAATACAGCTCGCAGGCCATTTCGTCGCGGACCATGGCATGGCGGCGCTTTGCCGAGTGATCCTGAACAGCAACGAATTTCTTTTCGTGCGGTAATGGTATCAGACTGGTTCAACAGGGCCCACACGTTCCAACCATCATGAGTGCTTCCAATATGAATCCATTCACAACCACGCGTCGCGGTGCCATCAGCTTTTCAACCGCTTCACTGACGGGAACCGCTTTGGCATCAATGCTGATGCGTGATCAAATTGCAAAGGCGGACTCTGTTCCCGGCGAAGCGAAGGGCCTTCCTCACCACGGCCCAAAGGCCAAACGAGTCATTCATTTGTGCCTGTGCGGCGGTGTGAGTCACATCGATTCGTTCGACTATAAACCTGAACTCGCGAACTTTCATGGCAAGTCACTGAAGTACGAAGAACGGCCGGCAACGTTTTTTAATCAGGTCGGACTGATTCGAAAGAACGACTGGGAGTTCAAACAGCGCGGCAAAAACGGCTTGTGGGTGTCCGATTTGTTTCCTCACCTGGCCGAAGTGGCCGATGAACTCACTGTCATTCGTTCGATGGTGGCCGACTCTGCCAATCACACACCGGCGACGTTTGAGGAAAACTCCGGATTTCGACTCAACGGTTTTCCAGTGATGGGGTCATGGGTTTCTTACGGATTGGGTTGTGAAACCGATGAACTGCCGTCGTACGTTGTGTTGCCCGACGCGCGAGGATTTCCCGCGGGAGGCACCATCAACTGGTCAAACGGATTCCTGCCGGCTCAGCATCAGGGCGTTGCGTTTCAGACAAAGGGGCCGGCAATTCATGATCTGTTTCCAGCGCGCGAATTGCCGCTCGGTGCGGACCAGGCAAGCCGCGAGTTCCTCGAGGAGATGAATCGCAAACATTTGGCGAACGCGGGTGCCGAGGATGCATTGCTCGCTCGCATGAAAAGCTATGAGCTGGCTGCCAGGATGCAGCTCGCGGTGCCTGAAGTGACCAACTTGAATCAGGAAACCGCGGCGACCCGAGAAATGTACGGCATCGACCGTGAAGAGACCGCTGATTTCGGAAGCCGCTGTCTTCTGACCCGTCGCCTCCTGGAAAAGGGCGTTCGATTTGTGCAACTGTTCTCCGGCGGATCGTTCGGTTCTCCTCGCATTAACTGGGACGGACACGAAGACGTGAAAGAGAACCACACGCGAGAAGCCGGACGGCTCGATCAGCCCGTCGCCGCCCTTCTGAAGGATCTGCGTCAGCGAGGAATGCTCGAAGACACACTCGTTCTTTGCACGACAGAATTCGGCCGCACGCCGTTTACTCAATCGGGCGCGGATCAGATTGGAGCTGGCCGCGACCACAATATGTACGGCTTCTCAATTTGGATGGCCGGCGCTGGTCTGAAACACGGCATGGCCTATGGAGCAACCGACGACATCGGCTGGAAGACGGTGGACAAGCCCGTTCATTGGTACGACTATCACGCGACGGTGCTGCATCTGCTGGGCATCGATCACGAACGCCTGACGTTCTACCACAACGGCATCCAGCGCCGACTGACCAACGTCCATGGCGAAGTTCTGCACGATGTTCTGGCATAATGTCCGTCGACTCGCACGCCCGGGGACGCGTAACAGCATGTCAGCGAGCGGCTGAGCGTCAGCCCTCCGTGCGCGTCAACCCTCCGTGCGCGTCAACCCTCCGTGCGCGTCAACCTCCGTGTGCGTCCCGTGACCGAGGTTCCGAAGTCACACCTTCGGCACCTGCTGTGTGATGCAGTGGATTCCGCCGCCGCCTTCTCCTAGTACTCTCCCGTCGATACCGATGACTTTGTGGTCCGAAAACACTTCGCGAAGTATCCCCATTGGACGTTCGTCTTCTTCGCGGCGAGTCGTGATCGGGACAAGAACGCAGTCGTTGCCGATGTAGAAATTCATGTGCGATAGTTCTGAATCCAGCGGAAGTTCAATCACTTCCAGCTTGCGGCCTCTGGCGTCGGTCGATTCTTTCAGACGGCGTTTGGCATCCTGGCAAATCTGATAGTTGACGTCGCTCTTGTCTTTCGTCGTGTGCAGCAACACCACTCCCGGTTCGGCGAACGCGGCGATGCCGTCGATGTGACCGTCGGTGATGGGATCCGGCTCCAGTCCCTTTCCAAGCCAGATCACCTTCGAAGTTCCCAATGAGGCGTTCAATAACCTTTCGACCTTCGCTCGATCACTCGCCGAATTGCGATTCTTGTTCAGCAGGCACTGTTCCGTCGTCAGTACGGTCCCTTCGCCATCGACCGCGACGGCTCCGCCTTCAAGCACCAGGTCAATCGGATACAGCGGCATGTCCAGATGCCGACAGAGCCGTCCTTTCAGCAACGCATCATTACTGTACGGCGGAAACTTCGCGCCCCAGCCGTTGAAGGTGAAGCCCGCGACTCGTCGTTCGCCCTTGCCGTTGGTCAGAACCATCGGACCCGAATCGCGAGCCCAACCATCGTTAACATCGAACTCCACCAGTTCGATGTCTTTGCTGAGGATCTTCTGAGCGTGCTTTTTCTCGGTCGGATGTACCGCCATTAGCACCGGTTCGAATTCGCTGAGCTTGTTCGCCACATCTGCCCACTGACCTCGCACGTCATCCAGCGGGATGCCGTAACCCTTCCAGTTCTGCGGTGGAGGCATGACCATGATTGTGTATTCGTGTTCCTCCCATTCGGCCGGAAAGCGAAACCCGTCTGCTGCAGGTGTTGAGTTGGTGAGCAAACTCGCTCCGGTGGATTTGTAATCTGGCATCGCAGCGATGTTCTTTTCGTCAGCATAGAGACATTGAACCGACCCGGCCAAAGCCGCCGCGCCGCAGGTGGATTGAATCAGGAAGTCTCGACGGTTCATGGTGATGCCCTGTAATCACTCGGTCATGTAAAGTATTGGAGTTGAATGCAATCGCACGGAGTGGCTCGCGTGGAACACTTCGCGGCTCTGCCGGTAGACACGTTCTTGTGGTGGTAACCCTGAATGTCCCCAGGCCGAATCGTACGAAGCGAGTTTCGGCATCATAGCAAACTGCCGGAACTCACGTGGTTCCGGATGGCCTAAGCCATCCCCAACGGTTGCGAGAACAGCCTGTCCAAACTTACCAGTTCAGTCCGGGCTGCAGCCAACTCGGTCGCGTTGTAAATTGTCGCTGGATCTGTGTGGAACGACGCATCCAACTGCGCCACCAGCGGGCCCTCGGCGCGGTTTGGAGTTTTGTTCCAGCGGTACAGTCCGCCCTCGGGAGTCACAAAGTACCAGCCGTCTTTGCCCGTCATCCATTTCTCACCGCGACCGCCCCAGTTTTCGAACAACTTTCCGGTCGTCCTCAGCTCGAACTTCTGATCCGCCATTTCCGCGAGCTTCGCCGTCGCAGCCGTTGATGCGACATCGGCCGTGGGGGCAGCAGCCAGGGGCGAAGGCGTTAGCAGCGGCTGATCGTTCGTCACGCAATGCACCGCGCCGCCGTTGATCCACAGCTCGCGAGTATCTGTCATTATGACTTCGCGGCCGGGAAACAATTTCTGAAGCTGCAGCCTGGCATTGTTGTCAAACTGTGCATTCGCGTAGCTGGATGCGATCACAACGCCGTTCGCCACAAGGAAGTTGGTGTAGTTGGCCGCCATCTTTTTTCCCCGGTACTGAACGTAGCCGGGAACATCCAACCGAACGACATTGAATCCTGCCGCTCGAATGATGGCGGCGGATTTCTCGAACAACGCCGCATCGG
This sequence comes from Planctomycetota bacterium, assembly GCA_031377305.1. Taxonomy (GTDB): domain Bacteria; phylum Planctomycetota; class Planctomycetia; order Planctomycetales; family Planctomycetaceae; genus SXXK01. Next base: position 6,273 of record JANMEV010000118.1, read on the forward strand.
GATCGCTCTGATTGGTGTAACGACTCACGACGACCGTGTTCTCATTCACAAACCGAGCGATTCCGTCGACATGCCCGTCGGTCAAATCGCCCGCCGCTGAGCCTTCCAGCCAGACGACTTTGGAGACACCGAATTTGTCCTTCAGCACCGTTTCCAGTTCGCCCCGAGTCATCGTCGGATTTCGCTGATGCAGCACGGTCCAGGATGTGATGACGGTATCCTTGCCATTGAATTCCAACGTCCCTTTTTCCAGCACGACGCTGATCTTTTCGTAGCCGACGCCTTCGATCTTCGCGACATATTGCGGCACCGCGTCGTCCTTGCGAGACGGTCCGCCATCGCCTCCCCAGCCGTCGAAGCCCCAGTCCTGCACGGCCATCTTTTTTACGCCCTTCGCGTTCGTTTGCTCCACCCAGATCGCTCCGTTATCACGCATCCAGCTCCAGTCGTACGGCATGATCTGAAACTGCACATTGTTCAACGGCACGCCTCGCTGAGTCAAAAACTGCATGGCTTCCGTCTTCGCGGCCTGACTCTCGACGGCCAGATTCACCTGTTCCGTCCGCTGGAGCGCCTTGATGATTCCGGCGAAGTTGTCGCGGTAGGTTTTCTCTTCACCCTTCGGCCATTGCATCCACGTAGAATCATGCCGTTCCCATTCTGCGGGGACTCGATTCTTGACATTACTCACGGCCGGTTCGTCCACGAGCTGATTGCGTCCGACACCGCCGTCGAGCACATCGCTGCCCGGACCACCTTCGAGATAGTCGTCACCATCATCGCCCAGGATCTGGTCGTTCCCTGCGTTGCCGATGAGGCGATCATTCTCACGTCCGCCGTAGATCGTGTCGTTTCCTGATCCACCGATGACGACGTCGTTCCCATCATCGCCACGCAGCACTGTCGGCATCATGACCTTTCCATCCGCTTCGTCGATCTCAATATGATCGTTCCCCGCACCGCCGGAAATCTGGAGCGACTCTACGTCGCTGGCGTATTGCTCATCGATCACCTGTCCATTCATTTCCACCAGCAGCACAGTCGAATCGACCTCATCACGAGCCACATAGATCTCATCATTGTCGCTGGTGCCAGTGATGTTCCATGTTCCGTTCGCCATCAATGTCGCTGCCAGCAGCTGCCGGGCTTCGAGCGATTCCAGAGCACAGCGATTGCTGGCAACACGGTTTTGTCGTCGATTCATGTGGAATAGAGTCCTGAAGAGTGTCAACGGTCGTCTCCTGAAACGTGATTTGCGGAACTTCGCTGCGGCATCAGCAACGTGTCCGAATCATGCACTTCTTTGACCGACTCGGCGTTTCCATCCGTGCGACGGATGTTTCCATTTGTGCTATGGCGCTAGCTACAGCGGCACAACGGGGAGACAAATCTCAAGGTCCCAGCGGCCATCGGAGGTTAGCTGGCCATCGGAAAAATAGCGTTCGAATCGAGGACCGTCGGCGGGTTGGTAACCACTTCCGGGCAGCCAATTTTGCATCAGGCGAGTCCATGGCCGATCGAAATCGTGATGGACGACTTCAGTTCGAATCGTGGCATAGCGGCCAGCCGGGATCGATTGAGTGTTCATGCCGGCGCCGGGCCAGATGCCGTCTTCGATTTGAAGGCACGCGTCAAAGCGACACTTCTGGTTGGGAGTGATGTCAGAATCGTCCCATGGAATGCCAAGGTAATGATCGTCCACATGCAGCTGTCGAGCTGCGGCCCATCGCTGCAACTCATCTCGGAAAATCAGTGTATGTGTTTTAGCTGAGGATTTCTCTTACAACACTCCCATGCACATCAGTCAGTCGAAAGTCGCGGCCAGCGTTGCGGTATGTGAGACGTTCGTGATCGATTCCCAGCAAGTGCAAAATAGTCGCGTGGAAGTCGTGAACGTGGACTCGGTTTTCCGCCACCGTCGCCCCGATTTCGTCGGTGCTGCCATAACTGATGCCGCCTTTGACTCCGGCGCCCGCCATCCATGAAGAAAAGCACGCACTGTGGTGCCCGCGGCCTTTGTCGCCATCGACGCCTGGCGTGCGGCCAAACTCGGTAGTCCAGACGAGCAGCGTGTCCTCGAGCATCCCGCTGCGTTTGAGATCTTTCAACAATCCGGCGACTGGTTGGTCGATTACCTTGGCGTGGTCAGCGTGTTCTGCCATATTCCCGTGCTGATCCCAATTGTGGCTGGAGCTTCCGTCAATCAGTTCGATGAATCGAACGCCACGCTCGGCAAGACGGCGAGCGACAAGGCACTTCCAGCCGAATCCCTCGGACTGTCCATCCTTCAGGCCGTAGAGTTCCAGTGTTTCTTTGGTCTCCGACGCAATATCGAACGCTTCGCGAGCTTCCGTCTGCATGTGGAAAGCTGTTTCGAACGTGCGAATTCGGGCGGCAAGTTCCTGGTCGTTACCACGTTGCTGGAGATGTCGTGCGTTCAATGCAGCGGCGAGTCCAAGTTCCAGTTGTTGTACTTTTTCCTGCGGAGTACGACGTTCCAAATCGACAATCGGTTCTTTTCCGGGGATCACTCGCACGCCTTGATGATACGCTGGCAGGAAATCGTTGCCGTATACCTGAGTCCCGGCGTACGGGAGTTGAGCCGCCAAAACCATAAACGATGGCAGACTGCTGTTGACAGTACCAAGCCCATAGCTGACCCATGATCCAATACTGGGGCGTGTGAAGAAGAACGAACCTGTGTGCATGCCGAGCGTGGCGTTGTAATGTTCGTTGTCGTTCGAGTTCATCGACTTAATCAGACAGACATCGTCCATGCATTCTCGCAGATTTGGAAACAGATCGCTGACCAATGTGCCGCATTGTCCGCCCGGCCGAAATTCCCACAACGGCTTGAGGAGCATTCGTTGCTGATTCGACAATCCGCCACCAACGCCGGTCATTTTGCCGTCGGCTTTGCAGAGTTCCGGCTTATGATCAAACGTGTCCATATGAGACACGCCGCCGTTGGAAAAGATAAAGATGACACGCTTCGCCTTCGCGGGAAAGTGCGGCTCCTTCGGTGAGAGCGGATCGTTGCGGCTGTCATCTGCGAGTAGCTGCGAAAGCATACCGGGCATCAGCAGCGAGCCAGCGGCAAGGCTTTGAACAACGTGTCGGCGCGTTGAGCCTGGAGACATCAATCCGTTCCAAAATGAGAGCATGGTCAATCGGGATACACGAACTCGTTCGTTCTGATCAACGCCCGCAACAGGGCGCCCCAGCTTTCGAGGTCCAGGCTGCCATCGTCAATTCCCCGTATGGAAAATTCTGCGCGAGCATCCTTCAGAAACATCAAAGCGAATTCTGATTCATCAATCGCCGGCAAACGGCCGAACATCAGCAACCAACTGCGTTGAACGCGAGCGGAATCATCGTCGGATTCTGCCAGCAGTCGCTTCGCCAGCCCCGTTGCCTGTTCGTGCACAAACTTGTCGTTCAACAGATACAAAGCCTGCAGCGGCGTGGTGCTTGTGAAACGATCCGGCGTACTTATTGACGGATCTGCTCCATCGAAAATCGCTAAATACGGATGTCGCTGAATACGCTGAGTCATCAAATAGACACTGCGACGATTCGAGTCGTACACGGCCTTGAACGGGTTATGCTGAGTGAATTTCCACTCGCTTTGTGGTGGAAATGGATGCGATTCGCCCGGTGTTGGGTCAAGATTCCCACCCAGCCACAGCAATGTGTCGCGAATCACTTCGGCATCCAGACGATGGCGAGGATACGCCGAAAGAAGTTGCTTGGCAGGGTCAAGTTCTGCCGCTGCCGGAAATTGAGTGCTGCCCATGCGATACGTGTGAGACATCATGATCGTGCGATGCATCTCCTTGATCGACCAGCCCGAATCCATGAAATGCTGAGCCAGCCAGTCGAGCAGTTCCGGATGCGTCGGCGGTTGTCCATGTCGACCGAAATCATTCGCCGTCGCAACGATAGCCTTGCCAAAATGGTGAAGCCAAATTCGATTCACCATCACCCGCGCGGTGAGCGGATTATTGCGATCAACGATCCAGTCAGCGAGCTGCAAACGCCCGCTGGCCTGACCGCTGTCGACAAAGGGCTCGCCGTGCAAAACTTTCAGAAATCGGCGAGGCACCACCTCGCCGTTTTTTTTCGGATCTCCCTTCAGCTGCACGGCCACATCTTCGATTATTTTGGCTTCGGCGACCGCGTACAGCGTTTCATAGGGCAGCGGCTGCGCGGTGTGTTCGCGGGCGGCATTCTCTGCTTCCTTCAACTCGGTTTCCAGTTTCTCGCGAGCATCATCTTTTGCCGCGTCGCGTTGTTTTTTCAACTCTTCGACAGCTTCGTCCAGCGCCTTTTGACGAGGCTCACGTTCTTGTTGAACTCGCTTCACGACATCGGGCGCAGCGAGTGTCACAAGGTCTCGCTGTCGCTGTTCGAGTTCAATTCCAGGCCATGGATATCGCGTGCTGTGAAAGATTCCATACAAAGCGTAATAGTCTTCCGACGTGACTGGATCGAATTTGTGATTGTGACAGCGAGCACAATTGATCGTCGTCGCCAGAAAGGTCCGGCCGAGGTTATCGATCGTGTCTTCAATCGTCAGATGCTGCGGATAGTCGTTGACTCGTGAGCCAAATCGCCGCGCGTTTGCAATGTAACCAGTTGCTATGATCCGCCGACGTTTCTCCTCTGCATTGTCCCCGCCGATCAGATCGCCGGCAAGCTGTTCTCGCACGAATTGATCGTAAGGAAGATCTCGATTGAAGGCTTCGATCACCCAGTTACGATACAGGTAGGCCTGCGGAATTGGAAAATCCGAATTGTCGCCGGCAGTGTCGGAATAGCGCACAACATCCAGCCAGTGCCGCCCCCAACGCTCGCCATATTGAGTCGATCGGAGCAGCCGATCGATGACTTTTGAGAATGCGTCTGGAGCTTCATCTGCCAGAAATGCATCAATCTCCTCCGGTGACGGCGGCAGTCCGATCAGATCAAAAGTCGCGCGACGAATCAGAGTTCGCTTGTCAGCATCCAGGGCGGGCGTTAGTCCAGCCGCGTCGAGCTTTGCAGCGACGAATCGATCAATTGAGTTTGCAGGCCACTTGATATTCCTAACCGCCGGAGGTTCATCGCCTGACAGAGGCCGCAGCGACCAGAAATCCCGGGCTTTCGTCCAGTCAATTTCGCTCTTCGCCTTCACGACGGAGACGGTGTCGTCCGAACGTGGATCAGGAGCCTTCATGCGAATCCATTCGGCGATGTCTGCAATTTGACTATCAGCCAGCTTCGCATCCGGAGGCATCTTGAGATCGGCATCTTTATAGCCAACCGCCCGCATCAACAGACTGTTGTCAGGATCACCGGGGACCATCAAAGAATCCGTGGCGCCACCCTTAACGACGCCAGCTCGCGAATCCAACAGCAGGTTTCCGCCGAGTTCTTCTGAATCTTTGCTATGACACGCATAACAATGATCAATTAGCAACGGACGAATGCGGCTTTCGAAGAAGTGCAGTTGTTCCTCAGTCGGCGCAGATGCAAATTGAGCGACGTACGGATCAGGCACGGCTCCCGCTCCCGACCACACTTCGATGCCCGAAAAATTCGCCACACCACCGCTGGCAGACAACTTCAAGCTGCCGTCTTTGACCGTCGTCTGCCAAGGGCCAAGTCGTTTCCACTGCCCTCGCGTGCCGCTATTGAACTGCGAAACGACCGTCCTTTCGTTCAACTGAATTGCATACTGTTCCGGATCATTGTCTTCCCAAACGTAGGCGAAGAACTGATACGCTCCCGTTGGCACTTCAAGCAATTCGACGCTGAACTTCTGTCCCCAACGGCTGCTGCGAATCATCTTCGCTCGGTTGGAGTCAGTTGTTGGTTTGAGCGGCACATCCTGATTCTCAAACGCCATCGCCTCAAACTGCAGATTCTGTGCATCGCCAGCTTCCCATTGCTGGCCGTCAATCACCATCGCAGGACCATTCAGATTGATGGCTCGAAAAAACTTTGCGATCGGCTCCTGGCCAACGACAGGCGTTGAAACAATCAGCAGGGCGGCTGTCAAAATGGTTCGCATTCGGTGCATGGCAATCAAAAACCCGACGAGCTGAATTCGAAACAACTCACTAGTCCATTCGACGATGTTTCCACAGGTATTCAGTCTACCGTTGTCCGCAAACAACCAGCAGGACATAATGCGTAATTCTTTTGTCATTTTGCGACAGCCACACTCTCGCAACCTGCCAGCGAGATTCTATTCAATGACGTCATCGAAGATCCGTGTCGGCCTGGTACTCAGTCATTCATTGTCCTACTGCCGAGAGATCTTGCGCGGCATTCGCACATTTGCATTGGAGCGGCCGGAGTGGATATTGACTCCAATTTTCCCAAACAGTCGAGCTGTTCAAATGGCAGCTCCATTGAAATGCAACGGCTATATCGCACATATCTTCGAGCAATCGCTTGCTGAAACTTTGCTCGCAACCAACCGGCCTGTGGTCAATGTTTCGGGAGTCCTTCCAGAATTGCCGTTTTGTCGTGTCGTGACCGATCATGCTGAAGTGGGTCGACAGGCAGCTCACCATCTTCTGGAACGAGGATTGACAGAGCTGGCTTTTGTGGGCTATCCAGGTCATGACTTCTCTGTCGAACGCCAGCGCGGGTTCACGGAAGTCGCCGTGCAGTACGAGATTCGTGTGTCTTCGTTTCTCGAACGAACGCGACGTGTCGAAGAGCCCAATGGACTCTGGAAATGGAATGCCACGCTGCAGAACTGGCTTCAGAAGCTGCCAAAGCCAATCGGAATTCTTGCCAGTCACGACATCCAGGGTGTCCAGCTATCTGAGTACTGCAATCAACTGCAACTCCGGATTCCGGACGACGTGGCGATCGTCGGCGTGGATGATGACGATCTACTCTGCGAACTGGCTCGTCCTTCATTGTCCAGCGTTGCGCTGCCATCAGAACGTATCGGTTACCAGGCCGCGAGGTTGTTGGACTCCTTGCTACACTCCAAACGGCGAAAGACGGAATCGATCATCCTGCGACCGGGCGGAGTCGTCGTTCGACAGTCTTCCGATTTGCAGTCGATTCCAGATGCGGATGTCGCTGAGGCTCTGCGATACATTCGATCCAACTGCGGTCGTCCAATTCAGGTTGCCGATGTCCTGCGGGCTGTGCCGGTATCACGGCGCGGTCTCGAACGGCGTTTTCGAAAGTGTCTGGACCGCAGCATCTTTGAAGAAATCAATCGAACCCATGTGGAACGGGCTCGGAAAATGTTGATTTCAACGAATCTCTCCATGGCCTCGATCGCTGACAAATCCGGGTTTCGCGACAGTCGACATTTCTCAGTCCGCTTTCGAAAACTCTTGGGAGTCACTCCGACGGCGTATCGAACTCGCTTTGGTCTCAAACAGTAGCTGTGGTGCACTCGGTGGCCCTTGATGTGTATCCTGACTGGTTCGCGTCTGTCATGGAAAAACACATGGAATTTTCCTAAAGAGCGTGCCTGCCCCAGATTTTGCATGTGCCTCTCAGTGTGTTCGGTCTGACGACTTCGACGGATCCGGCAGTCAACCGTATGTTTGCTGTTTGTCCGTTTGTCAGGCGTAACACATGCCTGGCAGCACTCTTCAGGGATTTCGTCTCGCTACTTCTTGTCACCATTTCTTTCAATATTTGCGACATAGACTTAAAGTCCCCGGCAGTGGCACATTCGCAAAACGCGGTTGCCAATGCAGCGTTTCTTTCGGTCTTGTTTGCGATTTGAAGTGCCCTAGAACGTGATGCATCATGCTTTGCACTTTCCACTTCGGTCGCTAACAACCGATCGGTAACAGAAACGTGAAGGCCAGAAGGATTTGCCGAAACTCTGATCGCATTTCTCTGTGCCATAACATGTGAAGCGTTGGAAAGTATGAAGAGTCTGCAAGCGGCACGCAGCATGCACGTCGATGGTGTTCAGGTTATGCGGTGTGACAAATCCGCGAGTTTCATCAGCGACAACGTCGATACTGCCACGTGGCACACACTGGGCGCGCGATGTTGGCGAGGTCATCGGAGAATTCTGATTCATGGAGCTCGCTGCCAGGACCATCGACCCCAGACAGACGGCGCGTGTGCTTCGGATCAGTTGAAGAAAATGAATCAAATGCAGCGCCATCAAGGGGCAACGGGGGTGCCTTAGATTCTCAACACTAACTCCGGGGGTATTGACTTCCGTTCAGCGGGGCAGCGGCGCCAGATCATCGTCGACTTCAAACCACAACTGACATTTCAACGGCTTTGGACGACTCTGGAGATCAGCTTCAGCGGATGACGGTCTTGCTTCCTCCACGACGCGAAGTCAGCCGAGTCGCCCGGCAACATCAAGCTTTCCGAGCGAGGCCACCGATCGCTGCCGAAGCCAGGTCGCCGCTCGATATGAGTCGACGAATGCCCTGGACGCCGTGCGTTGACTTTTTTATTCCCGAAACTCTGGCAAAAAATGGCCGCGAATCCTACTGCCGAATTCGCAACCCGCCAGAAATATTCTTCTCACTACATCACGCTTCGAATTGACGTCAAACGACTTACGACAATTCCCGCCAAAAAAAAGACGGGTGAGAACTTTCTTCCCCCACATGCTCTCGTGAGTTGGGGAAACTGGTTCAGTCGACCGGCTTCATATATCCGCTCTGATCAAGAACTGAATGGTTCCGAAATCGAAGCCGTTCCAATGTTGAACGAACGCAGGAGATCAACGATATCGGCAGTAAATGCCGCAATCTTCTTTTGCGCTGTGCCATGCGCAGAACCTTGGTTTTCCACAGTAGGGCTAGTGAAGCTCTGACGGTTGTATCTCCTCAGATTTTGCTCTGAGTGTCTGAATCGGCGGATCACTCAAAGTCCTCGGTCTCCTGATCGCAGATCAGTCGAAGCAGAATGCATCGAAATGCGATTTTCGTACCGCGAGCTCGGAAGCGAGCAAAAGCAGATCTCAACAGGGCGCCAAACTCGGAGTGGCAAGGGATGTTTATAAGATCATGGGTGATTAAACCATCGTTGCAGGTGTTCTTACTGTCTGTTGTCGCATCAGGCATGTGTTCGGCTGGAGAGACAACTAAATGCCCGCCGAGTGCTCAGGGTCCGTGTGCCGAGGCGGTGGCGATGCCATCTGGCTGTGCCGAAGAAGGGTGTGACGATGACAGCGAGTGCTGCGGATCCGATTACAAGCTGCTTGACTGTGAGGCGTTGTTTGCAACTGTGGCTGGCGACGAGCCACTGCTAAAGTGTTTGAAGAATCAGAAAGTTGGTGACCTGACATACAGCGCTGGAGCAGAACTTCGATACCGTCACATGTATGAGAAAAATCGCCTTCGTCCCGGCGGAGCGGGTCAATCTTCATATGACCTCTGGCGGTTCACTCCCTATGTTCAGGCCAACTACAACAATCTCATCGGTGGATACGTTCAGGCGATCGACGCCTCAATGTTCGGACTGGATGCTCCTTACACGCCATCACAGATTGACATCAATCGAACGGATCTGCTGCAGTATTATGCAGAGTTGAATGTTGGCGATGTTGGAGATGGCAACCTCAAGTATCGTTACGGCCGACAGTTTCTGCAGTACGGCGGGCAACGGCTTCTGTCGTCGCTTGGCTGGGCCAATACATTCCGCAATTTCGAGGGGCACAAGTTCATCTATACCAGCGATGACTGGGATGTCGATGCCTTTGCGATGCAGAGTGTGAATGCTGTTTCAGGAAACAGCTTGCATCAGTACAGCTTTGACAAACCTGACCAAAGTCGCTGGATCAGTGGCGTTTATTCAACCTGGAAAGGAATCGAAAACAACGCCGTCGATCTGTACTACTTGCGGTTTGACGAGTCTCAATCGAGCACCACTTTGATGGATGGCACTCGTAACACTCTGGGTGCTCGCCTCGCTGGCAAGCAACCTGTGAAAGACGGCAAGAAGCTTGTTGGAACATGGAACTGGGACCTTGAAGGGGCCTGGCAGTTTGGTGAAGACAATTTCGGTTCGGCAGCCTATCGGGATGTCCAGGCGGGAATGGTTGGCGCTCTTGGTGGATATACATTTGAGGATGTGACCTGGAAACCTGGTCTCGGCGGGATCTTCTACTGGGGTTCGGGTGACAGCGACCCAACAACTGGCGACGTCAATACGTTCTATTCGCTTTACCCATTGGGTCACGCGTATTGGGGACAAATTGACAACTTCGCTGGCCAGAACCTTCTGGACTATGGCGTGCAGGCCAGCGTTAAGCCACATGAGAAGCTTTCGATCGTGAGCCAGTGGCACTACTTCGACCTTGCTCAGTCATCGGACCGAATTTACAACATTGCCGGTGCGGCGTTAACTGGAAGCGGAGACAGGAATGTCGGCAACGAATTGGATCTCGTCGGCACGTACACGCACAGTAAGTCGTTCAACTTGCAACTGGGTTACCTGATGTTTTTCTACGGTGATGCCGTCAACAACGGCGGACTTGCACGCTCGGACGCAGAACAATTCTATCTGCAGGGAACCTACAGCTTCTAAACTCCGATCGAAAATACCGTCCGGTCAGAAGATTCCCTCTAGTCGTCGAGAGCCGTCAGCAGTTCATTCTGCTGGCGGCTTTCTTCGTTTGAGGCACACTGCAATCCTGGCCTTCGGGTCCCTGCGGCCTTTCCATGAACTGCATCCTTAGTGTTCAGACGAAAGCTTAAGATCTGCAAACACTTCGGGCATACGTGCATTTGTTGGAAGCATCAAACGACGACGAGTTCTCAAACGATCGCAAGCAACATGTGGTAATCCACGCCAAATACGACTCTGAACAGGTGCCGCAAGCGAAACAGTGCCGTCTTTCATGAGGAATGCCGAAGTTTGGTACAGGCTTTGCCAAGGTATGTCATCGAGCCCTTGGCGAACTCTTGTTCAGTTTGTTGCTTTCTTTCCCGGAGCTGTTCGTGCAAACGCAATTTCGTTGTTTGTGTCATGTGTTGGAGCGACTCTCTGTTTTTCTGTTGACGGTCTGGGTGATCGGCTGCAGTGAATCTCAGCCGTCGGCTTCAGGTCCGGCCGACACACAACCCGCTGCAATGGTGCGTGACGAGGCTGCAGGAGCTACTCCAGAAATAGCAGAAACACCAGTCGATGCGAAAGATCGAGCTCCAGTTGCATCTGGATCGGCATTGGAACTGGAGAAAACGGCCCTCAAATTTGGCTTCATCAAGCTGACGGACTGTGCACCTCTGGTGATTGCCAAAGAAAAAGGCTACTTCGAAGACGAAGGCTTGCAGGCAGAAGTTGTTGCTCAGCCGAACTGGAAGACACTTCTGGACAATGTCATCAACGGCGAACTCGATGGGGCACATATGCTGTCGGGGCAGCCCATTGCGGCGACGATTGGGATTGGCACAAAGGCTCCCATTGTCACGGCCTACACGATGGATCTGAATGGAAACGGGATCACCGTCTCGAATGCCATCTGGGAACAGATGCAGGCGAATGATGAATCACTGAAGTCGCCAACGCCTCCGCATCCCATCAAAGCCACAGCTCTGAAGCCTGTGGTCGAGCAGATGCTGGCGGAAGGCAAGAAGCTGCAGATGGCGGTGGTGTTTCCAGTGTCGACCCACAATTACGAACTCCGTTACTGGCTGGCATCGGCCGGAATTCATCCGGGGATGTATTCAGAAGCAGACACGGGCGGCCGTACGGATGCTCAGGTTGAGTTGTCCGTTACACCGCCTCCAATGATGCCAGCGACTCTGGAAGCGGGAAACATACAGGGTTATTGCGTTGGCGAACCATGGAATCAGCAGGCGGTTGCCAAGGGTATTGGCGTGCCGGTGGCAACAAACTTCGACATCTACAAGAACAAAGCGGAAAAGGTCTTCGGCGTTACAAAACAATGGGCTGACGAGAATCCGAACACGCACATCGCCGTTGTGAAAGCACTGATTCGAGCGGGCAAGTGGCTGGATGAAACCGACGTCAGCGGAAAATTGGTCAATCGTGAAGAAGCTTGCCGCATCCTTTCGCGGGCGGACTACGTGGGAGCAGACTTTGATGTCATCCGAAATTCGATGACCGGCTTCTTCTACTTCCAGAAGACCGACAAGCGAGAGATGCCCGACTTCAATGTGTTCTTCAAATACCAGTGCAGCTATCCGTGGTACAGCGATGGCATCTGGTTCCTGACTCAGATGCGTCGCTGGGGGCAGATTTCAGAATCGAAGCCAGCAGAATGGTATGCATCGACGGCTAAGGAAATTTATCGCCCGGACGTTTATCGCGAAGCGGCGAAGCGACTGATCGAACAGGGTTTGCTGACGGCTGACGATGTGCCCGCGGTCGACACGGATGGCTACAAACCGCCAACCAAAGATTTCATCGATGGCTTGTCTTATGACGGAAAAGATCCGCTGGGCTATCTGAAGCAGCATGCGATCGGGAATAAGGATTAGGCGCAGGACAACCTGAGCCGCAAGGTGCTGGCTGCGGGTAGTTGATTTCATGAACCGCAAAGCGCCAGCTGCCGGTGGGTCAGACAAACACAAGGAAAACACCCGCGGCGAGCGCCTTGCGGCTCACAAAGTCGGTACTTGAAAGTGACGCGATGAAGTTTGGTCTTCTGAAGTTTCTGGATATGTCGGGGCTCACGTTTCTGAGTCCGATCGTTCGACTGCTGTACGGTGAAGAACCTCGTACACAATGGAAGAAGATCGGTCAGTTCATCGTGATCCCGGTGCTGTCCATCATCGCGTTTCTGGTGCTGTGGTCGCAGATTGCTCCGAGGCACAAAACGAAGTCCGGCGAGGTCCCCACTCCATCAGTGGTATGGAACGCTGCGGTCGGTATCTGGGAATTCCACGTTCGCGAAAACGACAAACAGCAGGCCTTTGAACTCACCGGCGACCAGCGCAGAGTTCGAGGGGCCGAGATTGACGCAAGATTGAAGGCGCTGGATTCACTCGCAGCGGAAGCGGACAAGCAAGTCGCGGCCGCAGAGTCAGCGATGTCCAGCCAGCTGGACGAAAAGATTGCGAACCTCCAGAAGAGGTCGGCAGCCGAGATCAAAGATTTCAAGTCACAATCAGAAAACAGACTGGCCAATCTTCAGAAGCGGGCGTCCGAACTGAAGGCGGATGACAAGGTCGGGCACGAGCAACTGGTGAGCGAAGTGAAGGCGCATAACGCTGCCGAGAAAGTCGCCGCCGAGAGGCTCAAAGAAATCCGCAGTGAAGAAGACGCCCTGCGTTCTGAGAAAAATCCGGCGCTGGTATCAGCGAGAGGTGCTCAAACCGCAATCGCAGATGAAAAACAATATCTGTTAAAGATGTCCGAGCAACTGACTCGGGCCAATCGTGAAGCGAAGGTGACAGAAGCAAAGGCCAAAGTCGATGCAGAGCTGCCGTCCTATGCCAGTGCCACCGGTGTGGAAGCGCTGGCCATTGCAAAACGAATTGCTGCTGCCGACGAACGTGTCGAAACAGCAACAAACGCCGAGTACGCCAAACCGTGGACTCTGCCAGACCAGATTAAGCGCAGTTTGGCATGTGTCTTCTTCGGGTTCTTTCTGGGCTCAGTAATTGCTATTCCGATCGGGATGCTGTGCGGTCTGAATCCAACATTTATGGCGGCAATCACTCCATTCATTGCACTCTTTAAGCCTGTGTCACCGATCGTCTGGCTGCCCATTGCTTTAATCATTGTGGGCGGTTTCATCCCGGATCCGGACAAGCACTGGTTTATTACGCTGCTGGCTGAGATTCCGCTTATTGGTCGACTCAAAATTAATCCGGCATTTATTGCTTCGGGAGTCACCGTGGCGCTGTGTTCTCTCTGGCCAACGCTCGTCAACACGGCTCTTGGAGTGGCATCGATCGAAAAGGACCACATGAATGTCGCCCGAGTGCTGCGGCTGGGTTTCTGGAGTCGCATGACAAAGATCGTGATTCCGTCATCACTGCCGCTGATGTTTGCTGGACTGCGAATTTCTTTGGGTGTCGGTTGGATGGTCCTGATTGCTGCCGAGTTGCTTTCATCAAGCGAAGGTCTGGGAAAATTCATCTGGGATCAGTTCAACAACGGTGCCAGCGACTCGTTTGCTCGAATGGTTGCTGTGGTGTTTGTTGTCGGAGCCATCGGATTTCTGCTGGATCGCATCATGATCGTGCTGCAGCGAAGCGTGAGCTTTGACGGGGCTCCAGCGGCGTTGTAATGGCGTTTTCGGTTTTCAGTTGTCGGTTTTCGGACGAAGCACTGCGACGACCGAAGCATTCGGCTGATCAGTCCATTGTTCATTGTGGCTTAGACATTGGTCATTCAAACATGTCGTTCCTCGAACTCAAAAATGTGAACCTTGGCTTTGGGCCTGCTTCGAACAGGACCGAGGTATTGCAGAACGTCAATCTCTCAGTCAAAGAGAATGAGTTTGTGGCGATCATCGGCTACTCGGGAAGCGGCAAGAGCACTCTGATGGCATTGCTGGCCGGTTTGCATCAGCCGGATTCAGGCGAGGTCCTGCTTCGGGGAAAACCAGGCGGCGAACCAGGGCCGGATCGTGGAATTCTCTTCCAGAACTATTCACTGCTGCCATGGCTGACCGTCTACGGAAACATCGAACTCGCGGTAAAGCAGGTCTTCCCGAAACAAACCGCATCGGAACGAAAAGCGTGGATCCAGAAGTACATCGACATGGTGTCACTGACGAATTCCGAATGGAAAAAGCCTCACGAACTCAGCGGTGGAATGCGTCAACGACTGTCGCTTGCAAGAACTCTGGCTATGCAACCGGAAGTGCTGCTGCTGGACGAACCACTGAGTGCTCTCGATGCATTGACGCGGGCCAACCTGCAGGACGAGATCGTGCGAATCTGGGAACAGGACCGACGCACGGTGGTGATGATTACAAACGACGTCGACGAGGCCGTGCTGATGGCCGATCGTATCATTGCTCTCACGCCGGGCCCGCGAGCGTCGCTTGGGCAATCGTTCGAGGTCAAGCTTGCACGACCACGAGATCGAACGACTCTGAACTTCAACAGCGACTTCAAGAAGCTCCGCAATGAGGTAACTCGCTACATGCTGGACATCAACCTTGAATCTCGCCGACTGCGAGTCGCGCGGAATCTCGAACTTCCGGAATTGTCTCCGATTGATTTTACGGCCGCCTGAGATCGGAGATTCCTATGACCATCAACACCGACCGTCGATATGTTGAAATTGCCAACCTGACGAAGGCTTACCCCAATCCGTACGGTGAGCCGGTTAAGGTCGTCGAGGACTTCAATCTGATTCTGCGACGCGGCGAGGTTGTGTCCGTTATTGGACATTCGGGTTGCGGTAAATCGACGGTGCTGACCATGGTCGCCGGGCTTAACGAGATCACCTCGGGTTCGGTTGTGGTTGCGGGCAGGGAAACTCTGGGGCCGGGGCCCGATCGGGCCGTGGTGTTTCAGTCACCGTGTCTGCTGCCGTGGATGACCACATTTCAAAATGTGATGCTGGGAATTGATCAAGTCTATTCACACGGTACCAAAGCCGAGCGACGACAGATCTGTGAGTACTATCTCAACGCAGTAGGTCTGATCGATTCGATGCACAAGTATCCCCGTGAAATGAGTGGCGGGATGCAGCAGCGAGTTGGGATCGCTCGGGCGATTTCGCTGAAGCCTCGCATGTTGCTGCTGGACGAACCATTCGGACGGCTCGATTCACTGACTCGCATGGAATTGCAGGACGTCGTTCTGGAAGTCCTCGATCGTGAGCGGATCACGACCATGGTGATTACGCACGACGTCGATGAAGCGATCTATATGTCGAACCGAATCTGTATGATGACGAATGGTCCTGCGGCCACGGTCGGACAAGTGCTCGATTTGCCGTTCGATCGGCCTCGCATCCGCAAAGAGCTGCTGGAACATCCTGACTATTACGAGTTTCGCGGCTCGCTGATCGCGTTTCTCGAGAAGCAGGAATCAAGAAAGTCGGCACACGGTCACAAGGCAACAGGAACTCAACCCACACGTAAGACGACGAGCAACAGCCAACCTCAAATGTCACCAGAACCAGTATCGTCAGGAGGTGGGCGATGACCAGCGCAACATCAGGAACACAGGCAACTTTTGCTACGCTGATCCAGTACATCGAAGTCTGGAACGTCGAGCAGGACGGACAGTCAATGCGGCTCCGGAACTGCTGTCGGCTTCGCGGAAGTCTGGTGGACATCGAAACGCCGGAAAGATCTGTTCGCAGCGGTGAAGGTCTGGCTGGCATGGCCTGGAATCAGCGACATGCCATCATTCTGCAGGAAGCGCCGAGCGAATTGCTGGATCGAATTGGTGCGAAGAACGGGATGGAGCTTGCGGCGCTGATCGCATACCCGGTGATGAAGGGTCAGTCGGTCATCAGCGTGATCGTTTTCGGCATCGGCGGCGGTCCGGGAGCGTTTGAAGTCTGGAGCCGCGATGATCGGGATGAACTTTCCATCAGCGCGAGTTATTACTCCGGCCTGAAGAGTTTTGAATTCATTAGTCGGCATGTGAAGTTTCCAAAGGGAGCTGGATTGCCGGGGGCTGTCTGGAAGACAGGCCAGCCGCGTCTGGCATCGGATCTACCTCACAGCGCGGGGTTCATGCGATCGTTTGCGGCTGACGAGACAGAATTGAATGTCGGGTTGGGGCTTCCAGTGGGATCAGCCGCTGGTCATTCAGATTCGATTCTGCTGGTGCTTTCATCGAACAGCAAACCGATAGCTCGCGGATTCGAAATCTGGCAACCACTTGCATCATCAAACACTGCGCCTGAGGCGCCGAATCTGGTTCGAACGACGGCCGATTGGAGTGTTCTCGCTGGCCAAACAGCTCCGAAGACGGAATCACTGATTGCAGAGACATGGATGTCTGGGCGACCGTTATTCACCACGTCATCTCTGTCTGGTGCTGCTGCCGAGGATGCAGGCGACGGCGAAGAGCTCCTCAGAGCATTTCTGGCAATTCCTGTGTATCGAGGTATTGAGAAAGTGGCTGTTGTGTTGTTCGGCTTCTGACAGAGCGAGCCGAAAGTTTTTATTGCAGGGTTTAATCATGATGCCAACAGAACAACAAACCATCGTCGTCGTCGGCAACGGCATGGTCGGGCTGCGTTTTTGCGAGCAGCTCATCGCGTTTGATGAACTCAAGCGATATCGCATCGTCACGTTCTGCGAAGAAGCACGAGCGGCCTATGACCGAGTCGGCCTTTCAAACTTCTTCGCACATCGCGATGCCGAAAAGCTGATGCTGGCTCGACGGGAATGGTACGAATCCGTTGGCATCGAACTTCACATCGGTGACCGTGCTATTCAGATTGATCGCGATCGCAAGATCGTTCGATCACTAAAAGGTGTCCAGGTTGGGTATGACAAGCTCATCATGGCCACAGGTTCCTTTCCATTCGTCCCGCCCGTGCCTGGGATTCAGAAGCAGGGAGTTTTCGTTTATCGCACGATCGAAGATCTGGAACACATCATCGCCTACGCAAAGAAGTCGAAGACTTGTGCCGTCATTGGCGGCGGACTTCTCGGACTTGAAGCGGCCAAGGCGGCGTTCGATCTTGGACTGCAGACGCATGTCATCGAATTCAGCCCGCGTTTGATGCCACGGCAGCTGGACGAAGCCGGGTCGCGTACGTTGTTGCAGAAAATTCGCGATATCGGAGTTCAGGTGCATCTTGGAAAATCGTCGAAGGAAATTCACGGCGACGGGAAGATCCAGGGCATCGAATTCACAGACGGCACGTCGCTGGAATGTGACATGCTCATTGTGTCGGCCGGTATTCGTCCACGAGATGACCTGGCGAAGCAATCCGGACTGCAGCTGGGTGATCGTGGCGGCATTGCTGTCAACAATCGATTGCAAACCAGCGATCCCGACATCTTCGCGATTGGCGAGTGCGCTCTACATGGCGGCATGATCTACGGGCTTGTGGCTCCTGGCTACACGATGGCCGAAACAGTCGCCGCGAACTTCTGTGGTGATGATCGAAACTTCGAAGGCAGCGATCTTTCCACAAAACTGAAGCTGATGGGAATCGACGTCGCCAGCTTTGGCAACTACGAAGCGGGTCCCAATGTCGCCAACAGTCTGACATGGGAAGACCCGTTCTCGGGAATCTACAAGAAGTTGCTGTTCTCGCTCGATGGCAAGACACTGCTCGGCGGAATGCTCGTCGGCGACGCGTCTGACTATGGTTCTCTGTCCGTCTTCGCAAAATCCGGCGCACCGCTTCCGTGTGCGCCGCATGAGTTGATTCTGGGAAATTCGAAAGGATCTTCGGCACTTGGTGGCGTCGACTCGATGCCCGATTCGGCTCAGGTGTGTTCGTGCAATAACGTCACCAGGGCAGCCATTTGTACGGCCATTGATGAGAAGAATCTGGAATCTGTTGCAGCCGTGAAATCGTGCACTCGCGCCGGCACGGGTTGCGGTGGATGCATGGGTTTGGTGACGGACTTGTTTCAGGCTCGCATGAAGGCGGCCGGGAAGGTCGTCAACAATCACCTATGCGAGCATTTTTCGTATTCGCGGACAGAACTGTTCGCTATCGTAAAAGCGAAGAAGCTGACGACGTTTGCCGAGATTCTGTGTCAGTGCGGAAATGGTGGCAACGGTTGCGAAATCTGCAAACCAGCGGCGGCCTCAATCATCGCGGGGCTTTGGAACGACTACATCCTGAAGTCCGAGCATCAGACGCTGCAGGACAGCAACGACCGCTTCATGGCTAACATCCAGCGTGATGGAACGTACTCCGTTGTGCCCCGGGTGCCGGGTGGAGAAATCACGCCCGAAAAACTCATCGTGTTGGGCGTCGTAGCTCGCAAGTACAACCTCTACACGAAAATCACCGGTGGGCAACGAGTCGACCTGTTCGGCGCGAAGGTGCAGGATCTGCCGTCGATCTGGGAAGAGCTGATCGACGCCGGATTTGAAAGCGGTCATGCGTACGGAAAATCACTGCGAACTGTGAAAAGCTGCGTCGGGACGACGTGGTGCCGCTACGGTGTGCAGGATTCTGTGGGTTTCGCGATTCGGATTGAGAATCGATACAAGGGAATTCGATCGCCGCATAAAGTCAAAATGGCGGTGTCCGGATGCACTCGAGAATGTGCCGAAGCTCAGAGCAAGGACGTGGGCCTGATAGCAACCGAGAACGGCTACA
>JANMEV010000139.1:0-6372 GCA_031377305.1 Planctomycetota bacterium
ACGGGTTCTGTCGGAAGGCAAGGTCACCGACTACGAGCTCACGGCTCGAGCAAGAAACGGGCAGGAAACGATCGTGTCCTACAACGCGACAACGTTTTATGACCGCGATCGAAAGCTGCAGGGAGTGTTCGCGTCGGCTCGCGATGTGACGGAACGCAGTCGACTCGAAAAGCAGATGCAGAATCAGGCGGCCGAATTGTCGGACCTGCATCGACGCAAGGACGAGTTTCTGGCGATGCTTAGCCATGAATTGCGAAGTCCGCTGGCACCGATCGCGAATGCCGTGCAAATGCTGGGACTGCAGAAAGGCACGGAGAGTCTCGTCCAGCGGCAGTCACGTGCGATCATCGAGCGTCAGATGGCTCAGTTGCAGCATCTGGTGGATGATTTGCTGGAAGTCTCTCGCATTACCACCGGGATGGTGCAGCTTCGTCGAGTTCCCGTCACGATCAGTGACATTATCGAAGGGGCGATCGAAACCGTTCGCCCTTTGATTGAAAAGCGTCGCCATGAATTCTCTGTTTCCGTGCCGTCAGAACCTATCTGGCTCAATGCCGATGCCGCACGTCTGGAACAAGTCGTCGTGAATCTACTGACGAATGCGGCCAAGTACACTGACGAGGCCGGTCATATCTGGCTGACGGTACTCAAAGAAGGCGACGAGTGCGTGGTGCGGATTCGCGATACTGGTGTGGGAATCACAGCCGATCTGCTTCCCTGCATCTTTGACCTGTTCACTCAGGCGGACCGTTCGCTGGACCGTTCGCAGGGCGGATTGGGTATCGGCCTGGCACTCGTGCAACGACTGACCGAACTGCACGACGGAACGGTTGAAGTTCTGAGTACGCTCAAACACGGCAGCGAGTTCATCGTAAGGTTGCCGTTCGTTCAGGGAGTCATTTCAGAATCGCCAACTGTCCAGCAAGGCGTTCAGAGCTTGCGTCCACTGCGAATCCTTGTTGTGGATGACAACATCGACACGGTCTTGAGTTTCTCGATGCTGTTGCGGGCTTCGGGGCACGATGTGCAGACGGCACACGATGGCTTGAAGGCTGTTCAGGCAGCGATCGAATATTGCCCGGACATTGTCCTGCTCGACATCGGCTTGCCAGGTCTCAACGGTTATGAAGTGGCAAAACAAATCCGAAAGCATCCTGACCTAAAGCATGTCGTATTGGTCGCGTTGACGGGCTATGGACAGGATTCTGACCGACAGGCCTCCGGTGAGGCAGGTTTCACGCACCATCTTGTGAAGCCCGCGCGGTTTGAAGAACTGCAAAAGATTTTGGCAATGGTTGCGGACCAGGTGGCGTGATGGTGAGTATTTTGCTTGTGAGTCTGAGGTTCTGTCGCACCTTAAATCGTAGGTTGGACATTCTTGTCCGACCATGATTTCGACGGGCAGGAATGCCCATCGTCCTCCAAAACTCAGCAGTGACACAGCACAAGTACAAGTTCAGAATTCATAGCTCCGAGATATTATCATGACTAACGACCAACCCGCTCCTTCCGGCGATCCGCTACCAGCGGAGAAGGCGCAGGAATTTGAGGACCTGCCAGCCGATTTCAATGATATTGCAGTGTTCCCGATCGTCGGCGTTGGCGCTTCGGCTGGGGGGCTGGAAGCGTTTACGCAATTGCTCACTGCTCTGCCGTGCGACACCGGAATGGCATTCGTGCTGGTGCAACACCTGGCGCCGAATCATTCCAGCGCTCTTGCTGAGATACTGTCGCGCGCGACAAAAATGCCGGTGACAGAAGTGCGGGGCGAACCCACTGTTGAGCCGAATCGTGTCTACATCATTCCGCCCGCACAAAGTATGACCATTTCGAACGGCACATTGCAGCTTCTGCCTCGCGAAACGAGTGGGGTCCATCGTCCGATCGATGAGTTTTTTACTTCGCTGGCTGAAGAATGGCAGCATCGAGTGATTGGCGTTGTTCTTTCTGGAACCGCGAACGACGGAACGCTCGGACTGGAAGCAATCAAGGCACAAGGCGGCATCACGTTTGCGCAGGATGCGACAGCACAGCAGGAAGGAATGCCACACAGTGCAATTGCTTCAGGGTGCGTGGACTTTGTGATGGCTCCGAGTGAGATCGCTCGGGAAATCGTGCGCATTGGTCACCATCCGTATGTGGTGCCGGAGGCCAGGGCTCGCGCGACGGATGACAAGCCGAACTTTGACCAGATCGTGCAACTGCTCCACACCGCGACGGGTGTCGATTTCACGCACTACAAGTCCAACACTCTTTACCGTCGCATCACGCGCCGCATGGTACTCCAGAAACTGGACGATCTAAGCCAGTACGTGGAACTCCTGCGGAAGACCCCGGCCGAAGTCGAGTCGCTGTATCAGGACATCCTGATCAGCGTCACCAGCTTCTTTCGTGACCCGGAGTCGTTCGAAGCTTTGAAGAGTCTGGTGTTCCCGCGACTGCTCAAAGGACGAACCTGTCACGACCCCGTGCGGATCTGGACGCTCGGCTGCTCGACGGGACAAGAGGCGTATTCACTGGCGATGGCCTACATGGAGGTCGCCGATGCCGTGGGAAGCCAGGCACCGCTGCAGGTCTTCGCAACTGACCTGAACGCTGCCAACATCGAAAGGGCTCGTGCGGGTGTCTATTCGAAAGAAATTGCCCGGGACGTCTCGCCAGAGCGTCTGCAGCGGTTTTTCATTGAGGTGGATACCGGCTACCGGATCAGCAAGTCAATCCGCGACGCCTGCGTCTTCTCCCGGCACAACGTCCTGGCAGATCCGCCCTTTTCGCGAATCGACGTGATCAGTTGCCGCAACCTGCTCATCTATATGGAGCCAGTGCTGCAACAGAAAATTGTGCCGCTGCTGCACTACGCGCTCAAGCCGGCGGGCTGCCTCTGGCTGGGCGGCTCTGAAACGATTGGCAGTTACCGCAATCTATTCGAGGCAGAAGATTCTCGACACAGGATTTACACCAGAAAGCCGGGTGCCAGCACAGATCGCGGCCACTTCGCGCTACAACACAGCGGAGCACCTCGAGCTCCGTTTGTTCCGTTCGCAACTCGGACAGCGGATGCCGCCGTCGATTTACACAAAGAAGCAGATCGAATTCTATTGACGAAGTTTGCTCCACCGGGAGTCGTCGTTTCGGCCGATCTGGAGATTTTGCAATACCGTGGCGATACAGGCCTGTTTCTGACACCTGCTCCCGGTAAAGCCAGTTTCAGCCTGCTGAAGATGCTTCGTGAAGGACTATTGGTCGGAGTCCGTGCGGCCATCCTGCGGGCTGGCACAGAATGTTCGTCGGTACGCGAAGACGGCTTGCGAGTCAAAACGAACGACGGATACGTTGATGTCATAATCGAAGTCATTCCGCTGGGAAGTGGCGGGGCGCGTGGAGCGAGTGACGAGAAAAAGAATGGCGGATTTCTGGTCCTCTTTGAGGACCAGAGTAGCGAGGGGCGAGTGACGAGGGATGAGCAGGACAATCTTTCTTCTCTCGCCACTCACCACTCGTCACTTGCCACTAGCCTCGAACAGGAACTGGGCGCCACCCGTGACTATCTCCAGTCGCTCATCGAAGAACAGGAATCTGTCAACGAGGAACTGCAATCAGCCAATGAAGAAGTTCTGTCAGCCAACGAGGAACTGCAAAGCACAAACGAAGAGCTGGAGACTTCGAAGGAAGAAATTCAATCGAGCAACGAGGAACTGGCAACAGTCAACGAAGAGCTGAATCGCCTCAACGCTGAACTGCACCGAGTTAACGACGACCTGGCAAACCTCGTCAGCAGCGTCCAGTCGGCCGTTGTGATGCTGGGAATGGATCTGCGGATTCGGAGATTTACGCCCTCCGCAGAGATGTTGCTGAATCTGATTCCCGGCGATATCGGCCGTCCGCTGGCCGATATTCACCTGAACGTTGACGGCCTTTCCGACCTCGAAGCCCTGCTGCAGGAAGTTCTCGACACGGTCTGCACGAAAGAACGTGATGTGCGTGACAAGTCGGGGCACTGGTATTCACTGAGACTTCGGCCGTATCGAACCGTAGACAATGTGATCGACGGTATTGTTGTGATGCTTGTCGATGTCGATGCAATGAAGCGCGCTCACGAGTATACCGAGAGTATCGTGGAGACGGTTCGCGAACCTCTGTTGGTGCTCGATCAGGAACTCCGCATTCAATCCGCCAGTCAATCGTTTTACGAAACCTTTCTGGTTTCGTCGGAGGAAACGCTTCACCGACAGCTGTTTGACCTGGGCAACGGACAGTGGGATATTCCCGAGCTGCGTCGGATTTTGGTCGAAGTGCTTCCGAAGAAGAATGTTGTCACGGACTTCCAGGTAGAGCATAACTTCGAAAGCATTGGCCGAAGGTGCATGCAGTTGAATGCCCGTCGACTGATTCAGGCAACCGATCAGACACCTCTGATACTCCTGGCAATTGAAGACGTTACCATGCGTCGGGAAATCGAGGGTGTGCTGAAAAGGAGTGATGAACGACTACGGTCTATTATGGATGCGATGCCTCAGAAAATCTTTACGGCAACTCCCGAGGGCGAAGTTGACTACTTCAATCCCCAGTGGACTGACTTTACTGGCATGACTTTTGAGGAAATGAATGATTCCGGGTGGAGGCATTTCGTTCATCCCGATGATCTGGCTGGGAAAATACAGCATTGGAAGCACGCCTTTGAGACCGGCGAGCCGTTTCAGTCCGAACATCGATTTCGCCGCGCCGATGGAGAGTACCGCTGGCATTTCAGCCGCGCGACGCCACTCCGGGATGAGTCGGGCGGCATCGTGATGTGGGTGGGTTCGAACACCGACGTCCATGACATCAAGCGGGCCGAAGTGGTGATGCATGACTCAGAGATGCGTTATCGAAGGCTGTTTGAAGCGGCTAGAGACGGCGTTTTGATCCTCGATGCAAACAACGGCAGGATCATCGACGTTAATCCGTTTATGAGTGAACTGCTCGGATATTCCAAAAGCGAATTCATGGGCCGGGAACTCTGGGAGATTGGTCTGTTCAGTGACAAGTCGGCGAACGAATCCGTCGTGTGGGAACTTCAGGAGAAGGGCTACATGCGTTTTGATCACTTGGCGCTCAGATCCAAAGACGGACAGACGGTGGAAGTCGAAGTTGTCGCCAACGCCTATCAGGAGGACCATCAAAGGGTCATCCAGTTTAATATCCGCGATGTTACAGAACGCAGCCACATGGAAATGGTACTGCGAAAGCAAGCCGTCCAGTTGTCGGACCTTCATCGTCGCAAGGATGAATTTCTGGCAATGTTAAGTCACGAGTTGCGCAGTCCCCTCGCGCCGATCGCGAACGCTGTGCAACTTTTGAGTCTGCAGAGATCCGGCGAGAATCGAATTCAGCAACAGGCGCGCGGAATCATCGAGCGTCAGGTCGGGCAGCTTCAGCATCTTGTCGACGATTTGCTGGAAGTGTCTCGCATCACAACCGGCAGAGTCCAACTGCGACTCGAACGAGTCGACATGTGCCGTATCGCTGAAGGCGCTGTCGAAACTGTCCGTCCGCTGATCGAACAGCGCCGACACGAACTGACAGTGACTTTGCCACCAGAACCTGTATGGATGATCGCCGACGCCGCTCGTCTGGAACAAGTGCTCGTGAACCTGCTCACGAACGCTACCAAATACACCGAAGGCGGAGGGAATATTTGGTTGACGGTAGAATTAGTGGCGAGTGGCGAGAACGTAAAGTCCATTCTCCCTCTCAGCGCTAGCCACTTACCGCACACAACTCCTGTTCTTCCTGTCACCCCTAGCCATATGCCACTCACCACTCCCTGGGTCGTCATCCGAGTCCGTGACACGGGCGTAGGCATTTCACCGGCCTTGCTTCCGCATGTTTTCGATCTGTTTACACAAGCGGATCGATCGCTTGACCGATCGCAGGGCGGTTTGGGCATCGGTTTGGCGCTTGTGCAAAGACTGACCGAGTTGCATGGCGGAAAAGTCGAAGCGTTCAGCACTTCGGGGGAAGGCAGCGAGTTCGTCGTGCATCTGCCGGTGATGAGTGACGAGGGGCGAGTGACGAGTGACGAGTCGCCGAATTTGCCACCACTCACCGCTCACCACCCGCCACTCGCCACGAACCTCAAAGTTCTTGTCGTAGACGACAACGTCGATACCGTGCTGGGATTTTCGATGCTGCTCAAGGCTTCGGGGCACGATGTGCGAACAGCCCATGATGGCTTGTCCGCCGTTGAAACCGCAATCGCATATCGCCCGAATGTGGTCCTGCTGGATATCGGATTGCCTGGGCTGAACGGCTATGAAGTCGCAAAACGGCTGCGTCAGAATCCGGATCTCAAACACATCGTCTTGATTGCCCTGACTGGTTATGGCCAGG
>JANMEV010000153.1:0-4937 GCA_031377305.1 Planctomycetota bacterium
GGTAGCCGACGCGACCGAAGATCAGCGAAAGGAGGCTCTGTCCGCCGTGCGTTCTTCGACCATGCCGTTGACGATGACCGGAAACACGGTCGGAGTGATATCCACCATCGCTGCTCCGGCTCTCAGATCCGCCGGTTTGGCGTTTTCCGTAATAGCCTCGGCTTGTTCTGATGTTATGGCAATAAACACGCATACCAGCAGCAACAATCGACACATGGCGGGAGTCCTGTGTATAGCATTCATGCGAACGGTTTGGCGTCAGCCCTCAGTGGACAACACCGCGACGCGGAGGGCTAACGCCAAACCGCTCGTCGACTGAAACACAAATGTCTACTTTGTATCCAGTTCGCGAATGAAGATGTTCCGGAACCAAAGTGTGTTGCCGTGGTTTTGGAGTTCGATCTGGCCGCGAGGATAGATGGGCTTTTTGCGGTCCCAGTAGTTTTCCATCACGACGTTGTCAGTCACGAGCACATCGTTCAGCTTGATGGTCACTTTTTCGCCGACCATGCGAATGAAGAACGTATTCCATTCGCCAACCGGTTTGTCGGCGACGGCAATCGGAAAGCGAGGATGAGTTTGGTTGTTCCAAAACGCTCCCGACCCTTTGTCCGCGCCGAGGGACTGGTACTTTTCGAACTTTGTATCCCAGATCTGAACTTGCGGACTGCCTCGCAGATAGATCCCGCTGTCTCCGCCTTCGAGGATTTTCCAGTCGACGTAGAATTCGAAGTCGCCGTAATCTTTAATTGTGCAGAGACTGTCGCCTTTGCCATCAAACACCAGTTCGCCGTCAACGACCGACCAGTGTTCCTTCATGTTGGCGTCGGCTTTCTTCTGAGCTTCAGCCAGTTCTTCTGGTTTCATCGCCGCTCGTTTTTCGGGATCGGCCACAAGTCCCTTCCAGCCTTCCAGATCCTTTCCGTTGAAAAGCGAAACGAATCCTTCCGGCGGATCGGCGAACACAGTAGAAGGCAAGCTGACGATTCCCATCGTGGCGGCGAAAACAGTCAGAGCGAAAAGACTCAGGCGTCGACTTTGCATTGTGAGGTTCCTTAAGCGAGTGGCAGACCAAAACATCAGATGGGGTGTATCCGAAAAATCAGGTCTGTCCAACTGAACGTCCATGGTCGCTTGTAAGGCCGTTTTGTCACCGATAGAACTGCGAGCTTCCTTCCGCGTTCGCAGCGGCAATTCCGGAGAATGCGCTCGATCGCTGCACTGTCGTTAACTTCCAGTACTCTGCCTTAGACGCCGTCTTGCCGCGGCGCGGCGAACGAGTTCATCGCCAAGAACACCTATCAGGATCACTGCTCCGATAATGGTGTACTCCAGCGACTGAGGGATCTTTAGCAGTGTGATCAGGTTGTTCAGCACCTGCATCACGGCGGTGCCGATCACAACGCCGAGAATCGACCCTTCGCCACCTCGCAAACTGCAACCACCAAGCACGGCGGCAGCGATGGCATACAGCTCGTATGAGTTCCCGAAGCTCGACGGCGAGACTGATGTTGAGTCCAGCGCGAAAAGCATCCCGCCGAGTGCCGCGAGGACGGTGCAGATCACGTACGCCATCAGGGTGACTCGCCCCGTGTTGATCCCGCTGAATCGAGCGGCTTCTTCGTTCCGTCCCAGAGCCAGCAGGTATCGACCCCAGATGGTTCTGCCGAGAAAGACAGAGGCCACAACGCCAATGGCTGTCAGCAGAAAGAACGGAATTGGAATACCAAAGACCATCTCCTGCCCTCGAAAGATAAGACCAATGCGGCCTGATGCAACCGGGCCGAGGACTTCCTGCAGTTCGCCGAAGCCAGCCGGATTATCATTCGTCAGCCATCGCGAGATACCACGATAAATCAGCAGCGCGCACAATGTGACGACGAAGGGCTGAAGCTTAACTTTTGTCACGAGCAGTCCGTGAACGAGGCCAAGGGCCGTCGCCACAAGCAACACCAGCAGAATTGCGACTGGGATCGAGGTTCGCTGGTGCCTCTTCAAGATGATCGCGAACGAGTCTGTGCGGTACTTGGCGCCAGGGTCCTTTGCGAGAGTCAAGGACCATGTGCCGGAAGATTCGGCTCGAGTGATTTTTTGAGTGGTGACGGCACCATCGGCCTTTACAAGTTGCAGCTGATCACCAACCTTAATCTGCTGGTCAGTGGAAATGCTGACCATCGTCGCTTCTGAGTCGCCAAATCTGTCGACAGGAGTCGTCAGGACAATTCTCCCGTCCCCTTCATCGCGTGTCAGAGACTCTTTCACTCGGATTTCTGTTGTTCCATTCGCTGGCGAGGCTGAATCAACCGTCAGGACAAGTCCTGAGCCCACTCCGCCCGTATATCGAAACACTGCGCCGGGCTTGAAGTCGGTCGTCGTATCATCGACGACAATCAGCTTTTCCGCCGCAACGACTTTGATGACGCTGATCTGTTCGGCGGGCTGATAGTCCACTTTCAGCATGATCGAAAGCAGCACTCCGCAGAGACACACTGTTGAGCCGATCGAAAGATCGATCCCGCTGGTGATGATGACGAAGGCGACTCCAATTCCCAAAATGCCGAACAGCGACAGCCGATTGAGCAGGTTCTGAATGTTGCCCGGCTGCAGAAACTTCGAAGTGCCCGGATTCCACCATGGATCAGCCGTAGCAAACGTGAGGCACGTGCACAGCACGACCAGCACGGTGAAAATTCCAAATACTTTGCCCTTCATTATCGCCTGCGCTTTTCAATCGTGACAAAACCAATTTCGTGGGCCGCCAGGCGCTAGCCGCGGGTGAAGGTCAGGAAAACAAAAGAGAAACACCCGCAGCTAGCGCTTTGCGGCTAACGTCTGGAACTCAACTGTGTCCCGTGGCCAGATGCATTACCGATTCTTCTGACAACTGTTCTCGTGAGAGTTCACCTGTAATTCGACCTTCGTGCATGACGATCACTCGATCACTCATGCCGATGATTTCTTCCATCTCGCTGCTGACAAAAAGTACGGCAATCCCCTGCCCGGCAAGTTCGTCCATCAGTTGATAAATTTCCTGCTTGGCTCCCACATCAATACCACGAGTCGGCTCGTCCAGAAGCAGAACTCGCGGTTTTAGTGCCAGCCATTTTCCGAGCACCACTTTTTGTTGATTGCCCCCGGAAAGATTGCCAACGCGATACAGATCCGTGGGCGATTTGACTCGCAGACGAGCACTCATTTCGGCCGACTGCTGTTTCTCGATGGCGAAATTCAGAAAGCCCAATCGTGAATGCTGATGCAGAGATGCAAGCCCAGTGTTCTCCCGAATCGTCATCTCCAGCACGACACCCTGCTGCTTTCGATCTTCCGGCACCAGCGCGATTCCGGCGGCGATCGCATCCTGAGGTGATTTCAGTGGCACGGTCCTGCCAGCCACTTCGATCGAACCACTCACAGGAGCATCGACACCGAACAGCGTTCGCAGCATCTCTGTTCGACCGGCTCCCACAAGGCCAGCGATGCCCACAATTTCACCGGCTCGCACGTTGAGATTCAGTCGATGCTTTGGCCATGCTGTGGTAATGACATTCTTCACTTCGATCGCCACCTCGCCCTTGCTATGAGGATTGCGGACAAAGAAGCGTGAGATGTCTCGCCCCACCATCAGACGCACCAGGCTGTCATGCGTAACTTCACCACGCTTGAGTTCGCCAGCGTTTTCGCCGTCTCGAAGCACGGTGACTCGATCGGACAGATCCTGCACTTCTGCAAGGCGATGTGAGATGTAGACAATGCTGACACCGTCCGCACGCAGATCTCGAATCACCTGAAACAGTTTAGCGGATTCCCCCGCGGACAAACTGGAGGTCGGTTCGTCCATAATCAGGACTCGAGCGTTGATCGAAAGTGCTTTGGCAATTTCGACCATCTGCTGCTGACCAACAGTGAGTTCCTTCACCAGCATTCTGGGCGAAACCTTCAAACCGATGCGAGCCAGCAGCTTTTCAGAGTCCTGATTGATGCGACTATTGTTGATCAGTCCGAATGTTCGAGGCTCGCGTCCAAGGAAAATGTTTGCACCGATCTCGAGGTTGTCGGCGAGATTCAGTTCCTGATGAATGATGGCAATGCCGTTGCTCATGGCATCGCTGACAGATCGAAACTGTCTCTCCTTTCCGTCGACAAGAATCTGACCGGAGTCCTGCGACTGAACCCCGGCCAGGATCTTCATCAACGTACTCTTGCCGGCTCCGTTTTCGCCAACAACGGACAGAACTTCTCCCGGCATCACGCGCAGACTGACGCCCTTGAGCGCTTTGACTCCGGGAAAAGATTTGGTGATGTCGCGAACTTCAAGTCGCGGAGAAGGGGCAACCATTCGGCGGGTTTCGGTATCAGGTTTTCGGATTGAAGAAAGGCAAGTTTTGATCAGCCGCAGTGTTTCAGAACCAGGTTGATTCATGCGGCGAATGAAGAAAAGCCGGACGCTTGCGCGTTCCCGGCTGACAGTTATGTTTACTTCCCCGATTCCCCCTACTGCCCCTTCAGTCGCTTCAGCTCTTCCCAATACGCTTCGACATTCTCGGCCGTGATGGCTCGAGGTGCGATGTCGATGTACTTGGACTCAGGAATCACACTTTTGTTTCCGGCCAACAATTCCTTTAGGACTCGCACTGACTGAAAGCCGTATTCATACGGATTCTGAACAACCGTACCCGCGCATTCGCCGTCTTTGATGGCCTGGAGGGTCACGTCGTTTTCATCAAAACCGGCGATGGCGATTTGACCAATTTTCCCGGCCTTCTTCAGAGCCTGGTAGCAGGCTGGCGGGTTGTATTCGAATAGTCCGGCCATGCCCTTGAGTTCCGGATAGGTGACGATCGCATCTTCGGCTTTCTGCAGTGCGACTTCCGGTTTGCCCTGATCCGTTACTGTCGCCACGATCGTGAACTTGTCACCTTTGATTTCACCTTCGTTCG
>JANMEV010000165.1:0-2552 GCA_031377305.1 Planctomycetota bacterium
GGCAGACAACGCGTCGGTCACTTTGGCTTTGTCCCACTGGAACGCGTCTTCCTTGCCGCTGGCGAATTCCTGAATTTCCTTGCTGATGCGAACGCTACACCAGTCGTGGCCGCACATCGCGCAGAAGTCGGTGTCGACGTCCAAATCTTCGTCGTGATACGCGCGAGCGGTGTCCGGGTCGAAGCTGAGATCGAAGTGCTTCTGCCAGTTTAGAGCTGCGCGGGCTCGGGTGAGTTCATCGTCACGATCGCGAGTCCCCGGAATTCCCAATGCCACGTCGGCCGCGTGAGCTGCTATCTTGTAAGCAACACAGCCTTGCTTTACATCGTCCTTCTTCGGAAGTCCCAAATGTTCCTTCGGAGTGACGTAGCACAGCATACTGGCGCCGTGCCACGCGGCGTTGGTTGCGCCGATGCAACTGGTGATGTGGTCGTAGCCCGGGAACATATCGGTAACCAACGGGCCCAGCACGTAGAACGGTGCCCCATGGCAAAGCCGACGTTGCAGCTTCATGTTGAACTCGATCTGATCCAGCGGCACGTGCCCCGGACCTTCAATCATCACCTGCACGCCTTTTCGCCAAGCTCGTTCGGTCAACTCGCCAAGTGTTGACAATTCCGCCAACTGAGCCATGTCGGTTGCGTCGGCAAGTCCACCCGGACGAAGACCGTCGCCGATGCTGAACGTCACATCGTGTCGGCGAAGCACGTCGCAGATTGCTTCCCAGTGCGTGTACATCAAATTCTGCGAACGATGATGTATCATCCACTTCGCCAGCAATGAGCCGCCTCGACTGACGATACCGATCAGGCGATCTCGCACGTAGTTCAGATGCTCCTGAAGAACTCCCGCGTGAATCGTGAAATAGTCGACCCCCTGGCGAGCCTGGTGCTCGAGTGACTCCAGAACGATCTCGAGATTCAGGCTTTCGATGCGGCGACCGATGATCATCGAATAGATCGGAACCGTGCCGATGGGAACGGTGCTGTTTTTGATGATGGCCGCTCGGCATGCATCCAGATCGCCGCCAGTCGACAAATCCATGACCGTGTCCGCGCCCCAGCGTTCGGCCCAGCGGAGCTTTTCGACTTCTTCGTCTGTGCCGGACGACACAGGCGAAGCGCCCATGTTGGCGTTGATCTTGGTACGAGACGCGCGGCCAATGCACATCGGCTCAAGCTGATGCTTCAGATGGTGCACGTTTGCCGGAATCACCATGCGTCCTGCTGCGACTTCGTCTCGAATCTGTTCGGCGGTCAAGTGCTGCTCGCGTTCGGCCACGCGATGCATTTCCGGAGTCACTACGCCAAGCCGCGCGAACTCAAGCTGCGTGATCGGTTCGAATCCGACCGGAGCCTGCCATGCCTGAGCGTGCTCGTAATCGTTTTCGAAGCCTGCTCGCATCGTCCAGTCTGACGGCATGAAGTCCCAGGCTGTCTTTTCCGA
Organism: Planctomycetota bacterium; assembly: GCA_031377305.1. Classification (GTDB taxonomy): domain Bacteria; phylum Planctomycetota; class Planctomycetia; order Planctomycetales; family Planctomycetaceae; genus SXXK01. The sequence continues at coordinate 1,447 of JANMEV010000165.1, forward strand.
AACGGTCGGCATTCCCGGAGTGTCGGGAGAAGAAAACGTCAACGCTCCAGCTCGGCCCGAAGCGATTCGTGCCGCGCGAGCGAAGCTGCCGGGCGTAGTTCCCGCATGAGTGCTGCTGGGATCGGACGCTTCGATGATTGGCAAATACTGAGCAACGCGTTCCGCGTGATTCAAACTCATTGGACTTCCCTGAGTGGCGTCGAACGCCTTATTCAAATTTTGAAGGACTGGCTGTTATGGTGAAGCTTTGTCGTTGCCTAACGGCATGCGATAGCTGATTCGCCGTTCGGGTTCTGAGGCAGCTCAGTCGCCATCGGCTTGCGCTCAAACAACTGTGATTTTGCAGCATCAAACCTGCAAATGGTAGTGCAGCGAGCCGGATTTGCAACGCGTCGTTTTCGGATCAGCGAAATACGGACAGACTGAGTGCATTTTGAGTGTCGTGGCGTCGCCTTTTGCTATCCTTCGCACTTCAGAATTTTTGGATAGCATTGTCTCTACTCAAACCCTCAGACACTCCCGATGAAATACGACGTTTTTGGCGTGGGCAACGCACTTGTGGACCTTCAGGCTCGCATCTCAGAAAACTGGCTCGCAAGCACAGGATTCGACAAAGGAATTATGACGCTTGTTGATGATGCACAGCAGCAGGGTGTCCTTGGACGACTCACCGGAATTTCCCTGAATCGTTGTGCAGGCGGTTCAGCGGCCAATACCATCGTGGGCGTCGCGGACTTCGGTGGAAAAGCGGCCTACGCTGGCAAAGTGTCAAAAGACGAAGTTGGTGAGTTCTTTCTTCACGACATGCGAAAGATGGGCGTGACGATTGAAGTTCCGCCGTCCGCCAGCGGTCAAACGGGCACCTGCGCTGTTTTGATTACTGAAGACGCTCAACGAACCATGCTGACAAATCTGGGTGTGTCCGCGACGCTTTGTGAAGACGACATCGACGAAAACGAAGTCAAACGAGCGACGTACGTTTACGTGGAGGGCTATCTGCTGACCAGCCCGACTCAAAGCAAAGCTGCTTACAAAGCGATGAAAGCCGCGAAGGACGCCGGTAACAAGGTCGCGTTTACGGCATCGGATCCGTTCCTTTGCAGCAT
>JANMEV010000206.1:0-6349 GCA_031377305.1 Planctomycetota bacterium
CTATACGGCTGGCGATGACACAATGATCCCGACTGGGAAGATTGAGCCTGTCGAAGGCACCGATCTGGATTTCCGAAGCCGAACGGTCATCGGCAAGCGAATTGAGTCGATCGGCAAGACAGCCGCGATCGGTTACGACCACAACTTTGTCCTGAATGCTCGAGAAGCTGGCGCTGAGATGACTCTGGCTGCTGTCCTCGTTGACCCAAAATCGCGTCGCCGAATGCGAGTCACAACGACCGAACCAGGGGTTCAGTTCTATTCAGGCAATTTCCTGAAGGGCCAAAAGGGAAAAGGCGGCAAGGTTTATGAACATCGCAGCGCCTTGTGTCTGGAGACTCAGCACTATCCAGACTCCGTCAACCATGACAATTTCCCGACAACGATTCTGAAGCCAGGCGAAGCGTTCGAATCGAGGACAACGTATTCGTTCGAACTCGATCTACCAGCGTCTGACAATAGTAAGAAGTAGTCGAAGCAAAAGCCGAATTAGTCCGAAGTTCCGGCGGGTGAAGACGCGCCGGAACCTTTTTTGTTCGGTCCGACCTGCGACAGAGCATTGTCCGAGTCGCACTGCGGTGCGTTTTCAGTTCAGAAAGAACACTATGTGGCCGGAAGGTGAACAGACTCAGGAACTGCTCAAGGGAGTCGCTGGCGGTGATCCGTCCGCTGTGAACCGTTTGATGGACCGGCATCGAGAAGCCGTTCGTCGAATGATTCAAATGCGACTCGATCAGGCCGTTTCACGACGAGTCGACGCCAGCGATGTTGTGCAGGACGTCCTGATGGAAGCCTCACAGCGTCTGAATGACTACATGGCAAATCCGTCGATGCCGTTTCATCTGTGGCTTCGTCAGCTGGCGAAGGATCGGATCATTGACATGCACCGACGCCACCGCGCGGCCCAGCGTCGGTCTGTCGATCGAGAGCAAAACCTCAGCGGGCTCGGCTCCGACGAACAATCCGCGGCTGACCTTGCTGCGTTGTTAAAAGACGCAGAACTCACGCCTGCCGCGGCCGCTCTTCGAAAGGAAATGGAAGAACGTTTCCTCGTCGCACTGGATCAGCTCGAAGAAAACGATCGCGAGATCGTCGTCATGCGGCACTTCGAACACCTCGGCAACAGCGAAGTCGCCGAAGCCCTTAACCTCAGCGCTCCCGCAGCAGGCATGCGTTACCTGCGAGCCATCCGCAAACTCCGCGAACTCCTCGGCGGCGCTGACGTATCGATCGAAACGTAGCCGTCTCGCTCCGTCGAGATGGCTACTTTGGGTGTCCGGCTGGGCGGGAGTGGTTGTTTCGGCCGGGTTGCGAATCGAACGGGCCGGAATGCTTCTCAGATGCGCTTTGCCTGGTAATACTTTGCCCGGGCGAAGACCAGGTGCTCGCAGGTCGGTAAACAATTCTTTTCAGCAGAGGACACTCGGAAATGGGTCAGGGGAAAGCCACTGACGTGCAGGTCAAAGAAGTCAGTGTGTCGTTTGAGCCGGTGCAATACCGCGCTCCACTGAAGTTTGGCGGCCGCATCGTGAGTTCGTCGTATCTGATCAACGCCGAGGTGACTGTTGAAACGCACAGCGGCAAGCACGGCACCGGACACGGCAGCATGCCGGTCGGAAATGTCTGGGCGTGGCCATCATCGATACTGGAGCCGCCCGAAACCGAAAAAGTCATGATGGCCTATGCCAAGGCCGTTGTGGAACTCTTTAATAGCTATCCCGGATACGGTCATCCGCTGGAAATCGAATATGAAGTATCGACCGAATACGAACACCAGGCTCGCCGCACCGCCGAGTCTCTTGGCTGCAAGGAAGCCATTCCGCCGCTGGCTAGACTGGTCTGCGCCAGTGCCGTCGACGCGGCTGTGCATGACGCGTACGGCCGCATGCTGAAGCAGAATAGTTTCAATCTACTGTCGAAGGAATTTTGCAGGACTGACCTCGGCGAGTTCCTCGACGATCAATTTGATGGCGAGTTCCTCGATCGATACACGTCGCGAGAACCTGTGCCGACGCTGCCTCTTTATCACCTGATCGGAGCCATCGACCCGCTGACCGAAGTTGACGTTAAGGATCGCCCGAATGACAAACTCCCAGTGACGCTGGGCGAATGGATCAAGGCGGACACGCTGACTCATCTGAAGATCAAGCTGGCCGGCGACGATCTCGAATGGGACATCGATCGAGTCCTTTCCATCGACAGGGTCGCGTCGGAAACTCAGGCCGCTCGAGGTTGCTCGCAATGGTTCTACTCGTGCGACTTCAACGAGAAGTGCGATTCGGCTGCATATGTGATTGAGTTCCTGAAGCGGATTAAGAAGACCAACAATGCGGCATTCGATCGGATTCAGTACATCGAACAGCCCACCAGTCGAAATCTGGAAGCCGAGAATGCGCCGAAGATGCACGACGTCGCGGCGATCAAGCCGGTGGTCATCGACGAGGCCCTGATTTCCTACGAAGCGCTGCTTCAGGCCAGAGATCTTGGGTACTCGGGAATAGCCTTGAAAGCGTGCAAGGGACAGACGGAATCGCTGCTGATGGCGGCAGCCGCGCAGAAGTTCGGCATGTTCCTCTGCGTGCAGGATTTGACCTGTCCGGGCGCGTCGTTTCTGCACTCCTGCAGTCTGGCGGCCCGAATTCCGGGTGTCGCCGCGATTGAAGGTAATGCGCGACAGTACTGTCCGTCGTCCAACCAGAAATGGTCCAAAAAGCTGCCATCGCTTTTCACCGTCAAAAACGGCACCATCGATACCAGCCGACTGGCGGGACCAGGGTTAGGCTTCCAGTAGGTGCCCACTGGCCAAAAACGACGGAAGAACGGGTCGCCGGATGTAGGGAAACTGCCTGTTGATCCGAAAGTTTTGGGGAACCCTGCCTTTCGGCCGTTTGACATCTGGAGTTCGCTTTTCTGTCACGGTTACCATAGACGATGTGATCGAACAGAGATTGCTCACGATCGATCGTGCTGCGCGCCAGCGAAATCCCCGCCCCCACGATTTATCGGAGCGGACGGTACTCAGCGTTCTTACTCTTGTATTTGACGGAATCACGGACAATGAATTACCTGCTCCGATCAGCGACACTGCTTGCCATTCTGGGAACTTCCTCTGCTGCCCCAGCCTGGGACGAAGCGGAAGCTCCGGCGGCAGTCTCTCCTGTATCGCCGCCATTGAGCAATGACACAGATGGACGCACTGTCTACACCGTGCCGATTCTGAAGCAGCTTTGGGAAACACAGGCTGTTCTTAATGTGACGCGGGACAAAGTTGCTCATATCGCAAATGACGAAAATGCAATCTTCGTTCAGTCAACGGCTGGAGTTGTGACAGCATTGAACGCCGAGAGTGGTCGCCAATTCTGGTCGGCTCAGGTTGGACGAAGTGATGAAGTTGCAATGAAGGCCACTTCGGATGGTCAGCTTGTAGCCGTGGTAGCTGGGCCCACAATTCATGCGTTCGACAAGTTTTCCGGTCAGAAACTGTTTTCATATCGCCTCCCAACGACGGCCTCGGGGCCTCCGTTGATTACTCGCCGTGAGTTCACTGTTGGCAACCGCGTCAACGTGATCAGAAACATCTTTGTTCCCATCGCTGACACTTCTCTGGTCGCCTACAACATAGAGGACCTTGAATACATTGGTCGGCATGGCACCCTGAAGCCTCGCTCGGTCAGAGCTCTCGATTGGCGATTCGCGGGAGGCGAACTGATCCGGGAAGCGCCAGTGGCTGGTCAGGAACGCCTTGCGTTTGCGACCGAAGCGGGCAACATCCATGTGGTGGATATGTTTGGCGCCACAAAAGGAAAGTCCAGGTTTCAATTCCTGATGAACAGCAAGACGACGGCTCCTTTGACAGTGATTACTCGAGACGACAATGAATACCTGCTTGCTGCGTGTGACAACAATCGAATCTTCTGCATTGCGTTGAAGTCGAATGGGGATATGAACTGGACGATGCCAATGTCTCGGCCGGTGGCGCAGCCAATGTGTGTCGTTGGAAACGACGTTTATGCGTTGACCGATGAAGGTCAGTTGATGAACCTGAACCTGATGACCGGTCAGCACAAACAGGTCGTGGATGGCGTTCGAGCTGTCATCGCTCACACAGAAGGCGCCGTCGGCCAACTGCCCGCCTACGGCGCGATGGTTGAACTGGAAACCAAAGGATTTACGGCGTTTGAACCTATCCGAATCACCAACGGCTCAACTGGCCAGACCGTGAATTCGATCGTCGTGAACCTCAAAAAGTCTCGTGGCGAAATTGCATTTGCCCTCAATGATCAGAATGAACCCAGGATCCGAATCGAAGGAAGCAGCGCTGAGCTGACCGGTTATCGCTCCATGAAGTTGAGTGATGATCAGAAAGAACTGACGATCGAGTTTGCTGACTTCAATCCGGGCGAGCAGTTTTCGTTCTTTGCCGACTTTCAGCATCTGGAAGTTCCAGAGTGGCAGATCTCTGACAGCCATTTAACAGGCTCGGTGGTGAAAGCACTTGTTTCGCCAATTCGAGCGTCGGTTGTTGCCAGCAAGCAAACCGAAGGACGAGTCGAACCATTTCCGCCGCGCACGATCGTCGGCGAAATCGCAGAAGTCACCGAAACATGGGAGGTCTCGGGCGTGAAGTCACTTGCTGCGGTCTCAGAAAATGCGATTTACCTCGTCAATCTCAATGACGAACTGTTGGCCGTGAATCGAAAAACCGGAAAAGAACCCCGTGTGTTTCCAGTTCGAGATTACTCGATCCATGTTGTCAACAACCTGACCGATCGCGTTTACCTCAGCACCGAATCCGGCCGAGTTGCCTGTTTCACCGAATCACGAATTGAGCTGGGCGCGATGATGTTGCCTGCCGCAGGCTGTGTCTCATGGCTGTTGTATCCGAAGTCGGAATTGGCGGCCGAGTTCGCGGCATATCATCAGAATCCAAACGGCCGACCGCTGACAGTAGACGTCCCAAAGACCGACCCGGCCAAGCCCGCACCGGCAGAAGAAGTATCTCCGTAAACTCACATCGTAACCGATTCGCCAACTTGCCGTTGCGCACACGATTGGTCGAACTCAACTGATGGGACAGAGGCTGATCCCGTCGACAAAGCGACGCGCGTACCGTACACCCGCCGCTCCGCCGACGGGAATTCTCCCGCCCTCATTTTTCTGTCGCAGCCTCGTTAAATCATCCCCAGCGTCCTGCCAACTTTCTGAAATGCAGCCACTGCGGTCTCCAGTTGCGGTCGAGTATGAGCGGCTGACATCTGAGTGCGAATTCTGGCCTCGCCTTTCGGCACGACGGGAAATGAAAATCCGACGACATAAATGCCTTCCGCAAGTAACGCGTCGGCCATCTTCGTCGCGAGTGCCGCGTCTCCGATCATGACCGGCGCGATCGGGTGTTCGCCCGGAAGGATTCGAAAACCAGCCTCGGTCATCGCCGCACGAAAGTACTGAGTGTTTTCGCAGAGCTGAGTTCGCAAGTGACTTGATTCGCTCAGCAGCTCAAGAGTTCGAACAGAGGCCGCTGCAATCGGCGGAGCCAGTGTATTCGAAAACAGATACGGCCGAGACCGCTGCCGCAGCAAATCGATCAACGGTTTTCGCCCGCTCGTGTATCCGCCGCTTGCGCCGCCAAGAGCTTTGCCAAGCGTTCCTGTCAGGATGTCGATGCGATCAGCAACGCCAAAGTGTTCCGGAGTGCCTCGGCCGGTCGGTCCCATGAATCCAACAGCGTGCGAATCATCGACCATGACGATCGCGTTATAGCGATCTGCCAGTTCGCAGATGTCAGGAAGCTTCGCCAGGTAACCGTCCATGGAGAAAACTCCGTCGGTCGCAATCATCTTAAAGCGACAGGATTCGGCGGCCTTCAACTGCTCTTCAAGATGAGCCATGTCGTTATTGCGATAACGAAACCGCTGCGCTTTGCACAGACGCACTCCGTCAATGATGCTCGCATGGTTCAACGAGTCGGAAATGATCGCGTCCGCTTCGCCCAGCAGCGTTTCGAACAGACCACCGTTGGCATCAAAACACGAGCCGTAAAGGATCGTGTCGTCGGTGCCAAGAAAATCGCTCAGTTTGCGTTCCAGCGTCCCATGAATCGTCTGAGTCCCACAGATGAACCGGACCGACGCCATTCCTTAACACCAGCGGTCTAGCGCCTCGTGAGACGCCTTGATGATCTCGGGATGATCGGCGAGGCCCAGATAATTATTCGCACACAGATTCAGCATGTGCCGACGGTCGAGGAGCTGAATATCTGTCCGCTGAGGCGAATCAATCGTGCGTTCGCTCTTGTAAAGCCCCTGCGCGCGGATGGATTCCAGTTCGCTGTTCGCGTGATCAAGAAGAG
>JANMEV010000214.1:0-5595 GCA_031377305.1 Planctomycetota bacterium
GCGTCGTTCGGCGGATTGCTGTGGTGCCTCGGGCAGTTTGATCGTCCTTTCGAACCCGAAACGAAAATTTTGGGCACGGTACGACCGCGGTCAACCAAAGAACATGAGCAGCGGCTCGACACCGATTCCTTTCTGAAACGCGTTGCGGCGCCACGATTCGATCCGGTCCCGCGCGTCGCGGTGATTGGTGCAGGAATTTCTGGATTGTGTGCAGCTCGAACACTGGCCGATCATGGTTTACCGGTCATCGTTTTTGACAAAGGCCATGGCGTCAGTGGGAGAATGTCTAGCCGTCGAGTCGAAGGTGTCGATGGCCATGTCACCTTCGACCATGGAGCTCAGTATTTTACGGCCCGCGATCCTCGATTTCGGCGTTACGTCGATTCGTGGTTGCAGCAGGGCGTTGTCGCACGTTGGCCGGATACCGAATTTGATCCATCTCACAAAATTGTGGAACTCACACACGGCAGGGTGCGTGAAAAACCAGATGCGAACGAGCGATTCGTCGGATCGCCGTCGATGAATGCCGTTTGCAAACATTTGGCAACCGATCTGAATGTTCAGATGCAAACTCAAGTCGGGAGAATCGAATCGGTCGAGGAAGGGATCCGTTTGACGGACGAAGCCGGCAGAATGCTGGGCACGTTTGAGCGTGTGATCGTGTCGGCTCCAGCACCTCAAACGGCTGACTTGCTTGTGGATTTCCCGAAACTCGCTCGACCGATTTCGAAGATTCAGATGCTACCCTGCTGGGCCGTCATGGCGTCGTTTGAGAAGCCCATTACCAGCGACTGGGTCGGCGCTTTCATTCATGATTCCGTGCTCACGTGGGTTGCCCGCAACGGCACCAAACCTAAACGATCAACGAGCCCAATGAACGTCGAACATCTTGTGCTGCACGCAGGTCACAAGTGGACTGAGGAGAATTGGGAACGCTCCGCAGATGAAGTCGCTCAGGAATTACTGGCCACATTCTGGCAGGACTCAGGGGTTCCGCTGCAATCTCCGCTTCACCTGAAAGCCCATCGCTGGAAGTTCTCACTTCCGGTCGATCCGCCGGGCGAGCGTTGTTTCTTCGATGCCGAATCCGGGATCGCGGCTTGTGGTGACTGGGCGGGCGGCCCGCGAGTGGAAGGCGCTTTTCTGAGCGGCATGGCGGCTGCGGGCAGGATCCTCGGAACGCTCTCCATGAAACGCAACACGACGGCGTCGCAGTTGAAATTGTTTTAGAAATCGTCCCGGACCGTGGAAAGTAAAACCTGATGCCAGAAGGACACACGATTCACCGGATTGCTCGTGATCATCGCGGATGGTTTGCAGGCCAGTCGATTAGTCTGTGCTCACCTCAGGGACGGTTTGAAAAGGAATCAGAAATGCTTGATGGCAACCGGTTGCAGGACGTGACGGCCCACGGCAAGCATTTGTTTTATCACTGGAGCCCGCACGCGATTGTGCACGTGCATCTCGGGCTGTACGGAAAATTTCGAGTCCACAAGAATCCGGCTCCCGAACCCCGCGGTGCGGTCCGAGTGCGAATGATTGGGGAGGAACGGTCCTTTGACTTGAACGGGCCGACCTGTTGCGAATTGATCAATGTCAAACAGTACCGCGAGATCAAGAGTCGCCTTGGACAGGATCCGCTCAGCGAAGGTGCATGCCCCGAAAAACTGTGGGAGCGAATTTGCCGAAGTCGATCACCGATCGGGACTGTGCTGTTGAACCAGTCAGTGATCGCGGGCGTTGGCAACGTATACCGGGCGGAGATTTTGTTCCTGCTGGGAATTCATCCGCAGACTCCGTCCAACGAGCTGGCGCGGGAGCAATTTGATTCGTTGTGGAAGTTAACAACGGACTTGCTCAAAATCGGGGTGAAGTTCAATCGCATCATCACTGCCGACCACCAGTTGTTCGACAAACCGCTAAGTCGTTTGAATTCTTCGGAGCGGCTCAATGTCTACAAGCGATCCCATTGTCGTCGTTGCGGCACCAGGATCGTAACGTGGCTGTTGGGCAACCGAAAAATGTACGCTTGTGAGACGTGTCAGAGGATGAATCAAAACTCTTAGCCGTTCAAGAGAATTTTTTGCCTCACCCGCTTTTCTTCCACGTCTTTATTCAGGAAAACACTTAGCATCTGGCACGTGCCACCAATTCATGAATCAGAAAAACTGAAACACGGTCCTCTCCTGAGCGAGGAGTCGGCAGTTTCAAGGCAGCAGCAAAGGAAAGGTAATGGAGTCCATCCGCATTATCGCCCAATTGATCATCGCGTTCGGTATTTTGAACGTTTGGCTCTTGCGTTTCAACAAGGCGACGATTTATCGGGGCGGCGCAGCGAAGAACATGAAAGAGGAGTTCGCTGCTTACGGACTTCCGGTGTGGTTTATGTGGGTTATTGGCGGTCTCAAAGTGATGCTCGCATTATCCTTGCTCGTGAGTTTTTGGAGGCCTGAATTGATGCGTCCCGCTGCAATTGGAATGGCGATACTCATGCTGAGTGCCGTCGGGATGCACATCAGGATTGGGGACGCATTTAAAAAGACCGTCCCGGCGTTGAGCGTCCTGATTCTCTCATTGCTCGTGGCGGTCAACTAACTCCCGATCGAAGCGTTGATACGGCAGAGTCTCGATTCATCAAGTACGAACATTTGCGTCAGGCATTCAGCTTTTATCCGCTGTTGCCTGGAAAAGACGCGATTGCGATTTATTCTTCCGGGAGCTCGTCGAACAAACTCCGCGTCTGCGTTTTCTTTGGCGGAACGTTCTTCGGCGGCCGCTTGCGGCGTGGAACTCGTTCCTTTCTGCGTGATCCATGTTTGAGGTAAATGGCCGTCGTAGCGGCCTTGGCTTCCGCTGAATTGCGTTTGGAGTACAGCAGGTTCGTCATCCACTTAGAACGCTCGGTGAAAGGCACGACCGGGGCGGGATAACCGGGAATTGATTCGCCTTCGATGATGTGTTCTGTCGGTACATCCCGCAACTCCGGCACCCATTGTTTCACGAAGCGGCATTCAGAATCCCAGTCGATGAGTTGCTTCGTCGGGTTGTACACGCGAATAGCGTTCCATCCGACAACGCCCGCTTGCATCTGAAGCTGATTTAAATGAATGCCGGGATCATAGTCTCGAAATACTTGAGCAAGATGCGGGTGGATGAGTCGCCAGTCAAGATGGAGCACGTGGCATGCGAAGCTCACCACCATCGCCCGCATGCGAAAGTTGACGAAGCCAGTGGCTGCCAGACAACGCATGACAGCGTCAACCAACGGATAACCCGTGAAGCCGCCGCGCCATGCCATATGCAGTTGCTCGTTGTTCTCGAACTGCAAGTCGCGGTAGCATGGATGAAGAGTTTGGAACTCGAGTGCTGGTTCAGATTCCAGTCGCTGTGTGAAGTGATCTCTCCAATGCAACCGACTCAGGAACGCCTGTAGACTCTGCTTCCACCGCGAAGACTGTGAGTCGTCAGGGTCGAGTGCCGCAAGCCGTTCGTGGACAGCGTGCCAAACTTCCCGGGTCGTCAGTGTTCCCCAGGCAAGATGGACACTCAGTCGCGAGCCCGCGGCGAAAGCAGTGTTCGGCGAGCTGATGCCGCCCCGATAGGACCGCCCGCGATGAGTAAGGAACGCACTGAGCGTTGCGAGGCCGTCCGCCTCACTGACGGACTGCCATTGGCTGTTTATCGAGAAGGCTTTAAACTTTGGGAATGTTGTTGCGGCTGCCAGTTGGCGGATTGCGTCGGACTGATGAATTGCAGGCACTGGAAGCGGGCATGCATCCACGATTCGGGACCGCCACATTTCCTGCAGACGGTCGCGGTTCACTCCGCCCCGACGCACGCTCGACTGTGGAAACTCGTGGTATGCAACGCCCCGCTCCTGACACCACGACGCCACGGCCCGGTCGCGACGAAATGTGATCTCATTGCCGACTTCTTCATGGGAGAGAAGATGAGTGAATGGCACCAGGGCATACAATTTGGCCAACTTCTCCACTGCCTCGCCATGCGCGATGACGACATCCGCGTTATGTTTTCGGAGCGTCGTTCGCAATCCAGACAATGCCTGCCCCTGAGCGTTCGTGTGCATATCGGATGTGTCGTCTGCTGCAAGCAAAGACGGCTCGAAACAGAAGAACGGCAACACCTCAAGACCGAGTCTCTCCGCCTCGGCAAGGCATGCATTGTCGGCCAGCCGGGCATCGCGTTTGATCCACCAGACGGCGACGGCTTGAGTCAATGGGATCCCCTTTGCCCCGTTAAGCTCTTTCGACAGGTCAACATCATATCGACCATGAGAAGCCTGGCCGCGGAGTCGCGCAGGTCAAGAGTGGCAACGTCGGAGCAGAGGCCAGACCTTCGAATGCCTGCACGTTTCTGAGCGTGAGCTCGCAAGATTGATTCTTCGCTCTTCATCGAAGCGATCATAGACCTCTTTGGAATGTTTCAACCATGTGATCATGCACGCAGCTCGACCAAATTGAAGGCCATTCGCATCCCGAATCGCGTCAGCAGCTCCGACACCTGAAAGGAATGCACCTTCAACCCGCTCGCTGGCGATAGCCTGTGGACGTGAGCTCTTCGGACCACGCATTGAAGTACGGCAAATCCGTCGTCCCGGCGATCCCACACGCGACATGATCCTGGACCGACCTGGGAAGCGTCTCGTCGAGCGTCCGAAGTCGTGTAAGATAGGCTTTCCAAACGCTCGGCCGGGCTTCGAGCCAACCCTTTCAGTATGTTCGCCAGACGACTTCCTATGCGAACTTCTCAGTCCGAGCGTATGCCCGCCCCTCGCAATCGTAGCAAAAAGGCAAAGGACGTTTTCTCTGTCGATTCATTGACAGCCGTTTCACCGAGATGATCTGGATAAAGTCCGCGTCCCCGGCAGGTTTCGATAAGGGTGTCGTCAGTCGCCCCTTATCAATGTTTGTGCGGTTAGCGATGAATTTGGCGCGGCTTTAAAACCGGGATGAAACGTCTATAACAGGCCGAAGGCGTGTTTCCTTTCATTTGACCACTCGTGACCTTCGTTGAGAGCGTCCGTGCAGGAAAGACAGTTAGTCCATGCGCAGCGATAATGCAGACATCATTCTGATCGGTAGTGGCATCATGTCGGCCAATCTGGGCGCGATGCTTAAATGCCTGCGGCCTGAACTGAAGATTCAGGTCTACGAGGTTTCTGACGAACTCGCTCAGGAGAGCTCAAACGCATGGAACAACGCCGGGACTGGCCATGCTGGCATCTGCGAACTCAGCTACACACCGGATCGAGACGAGAACGGTTATGTCGACGTGTCTAACGCGATCGCCATTTATGACCAGTTTGAAAAGTCACGACAATTCTGGGCTTACGCTGTTTCGGAAGGAATCATCGATTCGCCTCGGGATTTCATCCATCCTGTTCCGCACGTGAGTTTCGTCCGAGGACAATCACAGGTCGAATTCCTGCGAGATCGACACGCCGCCATGTCGGCTCATCACTTCTTCGACAGGATGCAGTTCTCGACAGATCGGGCGGAAGTGCAAAAGTGGGCGCCTCTGCTGATCAATGGTCGAGACGATGAACCGATCGCCGCAACGCGCATGGACGACGGC